>JBECKZ010000182.1:0-3499 GCA_040235555.1 Thiohalomonadales bacterium
GTATCCGACGCATTAACAATGCAGCCGAATTGACAGAATGTCAATTACTAAAAGACTACGTAATCCAAGAATACCTGCCCGAGGACACAGGTGAGTTTACCATTAGCACTTTCACCGACAAAGACGGAAAGATACGAGGATGCATCGTCTTGAAGCGAAAGCTGATGGCAGGCACAACAGTAACTGCAGAAATAGTCACGATTCCTGAACTCACCCAATCGGCACTCAAAATAACACAGGAGCTTCAACCAGTGGGTCCATGCAATATGCAGATGCGCATACGCGACAGCGAGCCCGTGTGCTTTGAAATTAACTTGCGCTATTCGGGCACGACACCGATTCGCGCCCGGTTTGGGTTCAACGATGTCGAAACAGGTATCCGCCATTTTGTGCTGAATGAGCCGGCAATTGATCTAGTCCCCGCATCACGTGGCGTCGCACTTCGCTATATGGAAGAGATTTTCATCGATCCCGATGCAGAGGCGAAATTGCGCCGGAACGGCATACTGGACGCAGCTTGCGATCGCGCTCAATACGTATAACCCTGAATCAGAACCAGTGAAATGAAAATCTTACTCACCGGCGGAAACGGATTTATCGGTGGTCATGTACGCCGGACACTCATGCAGGCAGGTCACCATGTTGTAACAGTATCTCGTTCCTCCAGCGAATCAACAGACGTCGAGGCCATGCTGGGTGCGCCATCTTACGTACCGTCAGTCTCCGTCTTCGTGCCCTCATGCGATGCCATCGTCCATTTGGCGGCATGCATAGACTACGACGATATGAACCCCGAACTGGTCTCAGTAAATGTCGGCGGTGCGCAACAGATTCTGGAGCTCGCCCGATCATGGCAGGTTCGCCAAGTTATTTATGCCTCCAGTCTCCCCGTGATCGGTATCCCGCAGTATCTGCCAATTACCGAGGAACATCCGCTGAATCCCCTGACTGTATATCACGCTACCAAACTGGCCGGTGAGAAGATTCTTGGTGTCATGCGACGAGATGAGATCCCGCTGGCATCACTTAGGATTACAGCCCCAGTTGGCAAGGGCATGCCCGACAATCGACTTCTAACAACACTGGTCAGGCGCGCACTCCAAGGCAAGACGATCACGCTATTGGGACAAGGCAGTCGCCAACAGGACTACGTGGACGTCCGTGATATAGCGCAGGCTGTTTTGGCTTGTCTAAATCAAAAAATCGATGGAACCTACAACATTTGCAGCGGTTCGCCTTTACCCAACAAGGAACTGGCTGAGCAGTGCCTATCCATCCTGAAGTCAAAATCCAGAATCAAATTCACCGGCATAGATGATGCAGAGGACCAGGTATGGGACGTATCCTGCACGCGCGCTGCCGAGGCCTTCGGCTACACGCCTCAACATAACATGACTTCAACGATTCGCTGGGTGGCTGAACAGTATGCGCATCTTGATGATTAGTGACATACACGCCAACTTACCGGCGCTCCTGACACTGGAGCCTGAAATCGAAGCTGCCGACTTGACGCTCGTGGGAGGCGATTTGATTGGTTACTACTGTGACGTCAACGAAGTTATCGCCTTTGTGATCCGTCATGGCTTGACTTGCGTGTGCGGCAATCACGACCACTTCCTGTTGCACGGCGTACCCGATAAGGTGCCCCCGCATGTCAAATGGGCGCTTGCTTACGCTGAGCGCGTTATCACACCCAATCACCGCGCTTATTTAGCATCGCTTCCGTTAATCTGGAGCCAAGTCGTTGACGGTCGTCGCATTTTGCTGACCCATGGCAGTCCCTGGCGTCCGATTGGCGAGTACCTCTACGAAGACACTGACAAACGTGACGCCTTGCGTGAATTCAACATGGACGTCATCGCCTTCGGGCAGACACATCGTCCTTGGCTGGACACCACGACGCGTCCCGTGCTCATCAATCTTGGCAGTGTGGGACAATCCCGACACCGTCCGGGCATCGTGTGCTGCAGCGTCTACGATACGGTGACAAATGAGGTCGAGCAGAGCGAGCGTCAGTATGATTTCTCGGGTGTCATGGAGAAAGCGCTTGCCGAAGGTGCGGACGCCTGGATACACCGCTTCATGTCCGAGGACACGTAGTCTCACATTTGAAACAAAGGAAACCATCGTCGCGATTGAATCGCGCTTTCAGAGATTTCGACCCCAGACGGCCTCAGCAAGCAAAATAAGCAGATCGCCGCGCCGTTTGATAATCCCGGAAGTCATCCAGGGGTATCCTAAATGCGGTGATTAGGCCGCTGGCTTAGCCCGTGTCCGTTGCCCTGACTTTCATCATGAGTATCTTCTGGGGTTTATTTCCGGTCCGCTGGTTATGCCCCAGTTGCCACGCCAAGAAAGTTGTTCAGTTTGGTTTGCACCTCAAGGGAAATATCCTCTTTCCGGTTCAGCATCGGCAATATATTTTCAGTATCCCGATTGGTGGATTGTTGCGCGGTTTACACTGCCTTAATAGTTTTAAAGCTTTCAATTACTATTAATTTTGATTCGTGAATCGTTCCTAAAAAAATAAGATGTTTGAATGAATAAGTAGATAAAGGAGCCTCCAGATGGCGGATAGCCCATAATAGATAAGGAGGGTCGAAATAAATCTCCCTCAGTCAGACCCACAAGGAGGCACCCTATGGAAAGTATTTATTACATTGGCCTGGATGTACACAAGAAATCTATTGTTCACTGCATCAAAATCGTCACCGGAAAGATTGTTTGCCAAGGAATGATGAAAGTGGAAGGTCGGGCGCTTCAGCAATGGCTCGTGGAAAGGCGCAATGGAAGCAACCATGTATACCTACTTTTGCAATATTTCAATTCTATTCCTTGAGGTTTTCTTTATAAAAACCTCCCAACCACCGACTAATGTGTACTTTCGTCGCAATAAATACCAAGGAGCTTTAAATAGGTAAGAGGCAAGAGTCCTAAAAAAATGTCTTTTAAAAGTTGTTTCCACAATTGATGGATTGCTTTCCAATAATATTAAATCTCCACAGGATATTGCATGGCGGAGATAGGATTCCCAAAAGGCTTGGCCAAGATCGTGAATATGCCCCGGAAAAGAGAAATCCATTTTTATCCCAAAATTTTTCAAAAGCTTTATTAATGGGAGCATACAAGGAGTGCGGGCGTAGAATACGCCATCAACATCCATAAGATTAAGCAAACGAACGAGGATCTCATGGGGTTGAGGAAGATGTTCAATTATGGCGCTGGCAATTACAACATCATAGAGACAGCTGTTATCTTCAAGGTTATCTTTTTTGGTTATAGAAATACGTTCATTTTGAGTGGAAACTGCTGTCTTGTTATAATCTACTACCACTATATCAATCTTGTGGAAGTCTTTTTCCAGAAGCTTAACAGCCATCCACTCGGAAATGGAACCATCACCGCCTCCATAGTCAAGAATCCTTAAATGTGGTCTATCCAAGTACTTGTTTACCCTGTCAGCTAAATGTATACCAAAACGTTTTGAGTCGTCATGGGT
>JBECKZ010000224.1:0-3575 GCA_040235555.1 Thiohalomonadales bacterium
ATAAGTCCCGATAAGCACTACGGATACGGTTAACCACGCTGGAAACCCGAGCAAAAATCCAATAGCACTCCCCACCACCGGTCCCGTCATCCAGAACGGAAACCAGACAAAAATAAATAAACCAATGATGCCATAACGGCGCACCCTGGCCTGATGATGCTCGGCAACGGACCTGGTGTTATCCAGAAATCTTTTCAGGCGGGGAAAGACGATCAGCTTGCGCATGCTGAATACAAACAATGGATAAAACAGCAGTACCAGGACTGTCTCAATCCAGATATTGACCGATATCACCAGGACATACCCGTAACCGCTGGCATAGCCAATAGACAGGGATACGGCCCGACCAAAAACGATATTACTAAGACTCATGGCCCCGATAATCCTCGACACCTGGGGTGACCAGAATGCTATCACCCCCATCGTGACCAGGCCAAGAAACGCAATGGCTATACCCAGCCACAGGATATGCCCTTCAGTCGTCCTGAATAACCTGCGCCATGCAGGTCGATTCAAATTTGTTTTTTTACCCTTTTTCACGGAGGTAATTATCGGGTTTCTGCTCAATATTCTTTAAAATTCCAGAATAATCAGTGCTAATCATGTCTCGGGTTTACTTTTAAATTTATCATTCTGGCGTATTTATTTCATATTCTTTTTTGACAATTCCTCGTATATAGTTGTTATCAAATAATTTGCAAAATGGAATAGAGGATTTAGTATGGACACATTGCTCTATCAATTCCCTGTCTCGCATTACTGCGAAAAGGCACGCTGGTCGCTTGACTATAAAAACGTGCCATACCAGACAAAGAACCTGTTACCGGGCCTGCATCAACTTGTTCTGCGCGGCAAGGTGGAAGACACCACATTGCCGGTACTACGTGTGAATGGACGATATATTCAGGGTTCTGATTGCATCATCGATTTTCTCGATCAGGCTGTCTCAGGCAATAGCCTGACCCCGATAGATACAGCGCAAGGTGGCGAGACAAAACACTGGGAAACTTTTGCCTCGACAGAGCTGGCCACTCCGCTCAGCATTTTTTACTACGCCCATATGCTGGAGAATCCCATACTGTTTCGAAAAAGGTCGGTCCAGAACGGGCCCTGGTATGCCCCATTTTACTACGCCATCACTTTCAATCTGGTATGTAATCGTATCCGAGATTTGTACAACATAAGACAAAAAAGTGCTGAACATGCACGTCAAAGAATTAAAGCTGGTCTGCAAAAACTCGAACAGCACCTGCAATCGCGATCCTACCTGGTTGGCGATCAGTTTACTCGAGCAGACCTGTCAATTGCTGCATCACTTTCATCACTTGCCGGGACATCACCTTCCTCGCCAAATAACGCCAGTACAACACCTGATGCTATCGCTGAATTTCGGGACGAACTCGCCAACTTACCTGTCATACAGTGGGTCAAGTGGCTATACAAAACATATAGAAATTGACAGAAGCGGTTGCTGCCCCGCCATGAGGCGGGGCAGATTTTCATAATTGTAGTATGGGGCTGTTCAGATACGAATGTAGGAGCAGCCTTGCTCCTGGAGTTCCATTACCCGAACCACGCCACCGGGTACAACCTTGACTCCTTCCAGCAGTACGGGTTCCTTGCCGGTCTTTCGCTTGATACTTGCAATCGTCGTTCCACAGGCGCTGAATTGCAAACCACCGCCCAGGGTTGCCTTACCCTGCACAATAGCGCTTTTGATGCGTGCTGACTCGGGACTCCCCTTGGTCAGCAGTTTGAGTCCCGATCCCTGCGCGACAAGTTCGACCCTGACGTTATCGGGCCCGAGTTGCTTTGGAATGTTGTACATGATGTTTACTGCCTGTTTAAACGACGCGGGGCTGGCTTGCGGCACGTGTACCACAAGACAACGGGTTGCCTCTGCCTGGACAGAATATATCGGTAAGGCAATCAGGACGCTGGACAGAATTGCAAACCCCCATTGTTGAACGCATTTAATCTTGATCATGACAGTAATCTCTCCTTGCAATATCGATGACAGAAACAATGAGAACAAATAACACGATGCCTTCAAAGTAATATTACCCGAGACTCTTAAAAATTATAGGAAAGCTTTGCTGAATGAAAAGAAATAGATTGAAAGTTACAGGTTTTGCAAATTGGATAAAATGGGAAAACACAAATTAGATTTTGACCATTCTGCCCTTTCTGTCATTGGTATCACGGCCTTTGGGAATCGGGGAGAAACTTACAAAAATTATAAACAATTCGACGCCGGCACCTCTTTCCCGGTTCTGGTTATGCGTCATAAGCTTACGGATACCATCGTTACTGTTGTATCCCGACATTACCTACGGTTTCTGCTGATTTTCCAGTACAAGATCTATGCTTTGCCTTTCAACCATGTCGAGAACCACCGCGGCAGCATTGAAACCAGTATTTCGTCTCCACGTATAAAATGATGGAAGATTGCCGCCATGGCATGGAAACCAGCCACCCAGATAATCGTATCACCCAGAAACTCGTGGACATCGGCAATCCTGATACCCAGCTCATGTGACGGAGCGATCCAGGGCCCGATGCTGATACCAAACACAAATTCAAGCGCATGCCCTTGCAGCCAGGCGCCGGCGATCGCGCTTAACGGAGTTATAAACAAAAGCAGGTATAACAGGTACTGCACCAATCTTGCGCCGCGCTCCATCAGGGGTGGCAATAACGGCAGAGCCGGCTGGGTATCCTGCCAGCGCCAGGCCAGGCGCAAGAATGAAAGGAAAAAAATCGTGATGCCCAGGGTTTCATGCAAATGCCGCCGGACATCATTTGCAGCAGCATAAATTCGCTCTTCACTTCCGCCTGGCCCCAGGATAAATGCCAGGATTACCAGTAAAACCGTCAGCCAGTGGAAAAAGATAGCAACTCTGCTATAACGCGTAACTGCTTGTTGTGCCATAACCTGCCTGTCAATAGAAATTATCTTCGCTGAAACACTGGAATTATAATCACCCTTTATTCACGAAGATACCAGTCAAAATAACCCTTAGTACTTGTCCCAATAGGGGGGTTCATCGATTTTCGATATCAGAAAATCCACAAATGTCCGAATTTTAGCCGGCAGGTAATGTCTTGATGCATACACGACATAGATTTCTAGGTTTAAAAACGTATAATCATTAAAAACTGTTTGTAACTGGCCATTGCGGATAGCTTCGTAGGCAATGAAGGTTGGCATGATCGTTATCCCCATGCCCGCAATCGCGGCTTCCAACAGAACTTCAGGGTTGTTAGAGGTGATCACCGGTGAGACTTTTACCGGATAATCCTTTCCGTTTTTTTCCAAAGGCCAGGTGTTGTTCTGAGTAAAGCTATACAACATGCAGGCATGACGATGTAAATCAGAAGGCTCCTCAAGCACCGGTGCAGTTTTGAGATAGTCGGGAGAGGCGACCATTACGTGACGGCAACTAGTCAGGCGACGCGCGATTAACTCAGCATCATGTTTATAGGCGACGCGAATCGCCAAATCATAACCTTCATCCACCAGATCAACTACCCGTTCACTGACCATAATTTCAATCTTCACATCGGGGTAAAGC
>JBECKZ010000225.1:0-3815 GCA_040235555.1 Thiohalomonadales bacterium
ATGGACACAAGAAATAAACTGCGCGATCTATTGACCAAGGCGGATCGCTCGGACGCCCTTGAATCTATCCTGGAAAAGATACTGAGCGATAGCGAGGCCGTATCTGCATTGTCAAAGGAACTGGGTGTAGACATGGAAGAAAGCAAAGATGAGGGTGACAAATAATGAGCGAACAACAACAAGCTGAAGCAGTTGAAGAAAAAGTTGAGGAAATTAATTTCCTTGAACAGGCAATAGGTGCAACGAAACAGACGCCTCGTGATGAAACTGAAGAATTACTTAAGACACTCACGCAGGAAGCGTTAAAGGGTACTGTCACCTGGGACAAAAATCTCACGGTCACGATCAACGCTGCAATTGCTGCAATCGACAGAGCTTTAAGTGCCCAGTTGTCAGCCATCATAAAACACGAAAAGTTCCAGAAACTCGAAGGTTCATGGCGTGGCCTGCACCATCTGATCTCCAATTCTGAAACCAGCACACAGTTGAAAATACGCATGCTGAATATCAGCAAAAAAGAGTTGTCCAAAGACCTGGAGAAAGCTGTTGAATTTGACCAGAGCCAGATCTTCAAAAAGATTTATGAAAGTGAATTTGGTACAGCAGGTGGTGAACCCTATAGCGCATTGATTGGCGACTATGAGTTTAGTGCACATCCGGATGACACCGATCTCCTGACTAATATGTCGAATATTGCAGCAGCTGGATTCTGCCCTTTCATCACGGCATCGGCTCCGGAAATGTTTGGTTTCGAATCATTTACAGAACTGTCAAAACCTCGTGACCTGGAAAAGATTTTCGAATCTGCTGAATACATCAAATGGCGCAGCTTCCGTGATAGCGAAGACTCGCGGTTTGTTGTATTAACCATGCCCAGGGTACTTGCTCGTCTGCCTTACGGCAAAGATACCAAGGCCATTGAAGAATTTAATTTCGAAGAAGGGAATGTGGACAGCAATGGTCGCCAACTCGAGCGTAACCACAACGATTACTGCTGGATGAATGCCTCATATGCCATGGGAGCAACTCTCACCAAAGCCTTTGCAGAATATGGCTGGTGCACCAGTATCCGTGGCGCCGAAGGTGGCGGTAAGGTTGAAGGTCTGCCTAGTCACATCTTCATGAGTGATGATGGCGATATGGACCAAAAATGTCCCACTGAAATTGGCATAACCGACCGCCGTGAGGCTGAACTGAGTAAACTGGGTTTCCTGCCCCTATGCCATTACAAAAATACCGACTACGCGGTATTTTTTGGTGCGCAAACGGCACAAAAACCCAAACACTTCGACGACCCCGATGCCACCGCCAATACGGAAATCTCGGCAAGATTGCCATACATTATGGCGACTTCACGTATCGCTCATTTTCTCAAGGTTATGGCACGTGACAAGGTAGGTTCCTTCATGGAGGCATCCGATGCCGAAGAATGGCTAAATCGCTGGATTTCGAGTTATGTCAACGGCAGCCCGGGCGCCAGTGCAGATATGAAAGCACGGTATCCGCTGGCCGAAGCCAGTATCGAAGTGAAGGAAGTACCAGGTCAACCTGGGGTATACAGTGCCATCGCCTGGTTACGCCCATGGTTACAAATGGAAGAACTGACCGCCTCTTTACGACTGGTCGCTAACATTCCTAAAGCCGGTTAAACCGTAATATCCTGTACCGCCATGCCTGTTGGCATGGCGGTACTTTAACGATAAAGCATAAGATTTTATGACTTACACAGATTAAAGAGCGGCAAACGACTCTAGTTCTGTCGTTAATGACCTGGATAAGCTACGAGCTTAATGCACTCTTGTATCGTTGTGATGTAATAGAGCTTGAACATTTGTGTCAGAATCACAAGTACAGTCATCACTATATAAACTTGGGGGCAGTGATCCACTCATCTCGCTCACCGAGATCCTAAGCAATGAAGCATACATAACTAATTTAAATCAGTTTCTGGCTGAGGATAAAGCGGAAAACGCACTGCTTTACTGGATTGACGAATTTATCCCCCGCCACCTCAGAAAGACACCCAGTGATATTATCCACGCAATTACCCGAGCAATTGCTGAAATCGATGAATTGATCGAAACGCAATTAAATAAAATCATCCATCATCACAAATTCCAGAAATTAGAAGCCTCTTGGCGAGGTCTATGTTACATCGTGGACGAAGCTGATGGGACACAGAATATCAAAATAAAAATTCTGGATATCAGTTGGGCTGAGGTTGTAAAAGATATCGGGCGTGCACTCGAATTCGATCAAAGTCAGTTATTTCATAAAATATATAATGAAGAGTATGGCACTCCAGGTGGCGAACCTTATGCTGTAATAATCGGAGATTATGAGGTTTGTCACAAGGTCACGCAGAAACATCCCCAAGATGACATCGTTACCCTGGATGGTTTAGCGCAAATTGCAGCAGCAGCATTTTCTCCATTTATTACATCAGCCTCCTGTGAATTCTTCGGTCTCAATGAATTCGATGAGCTTGGATTACCAATTAATCTTACCAATATTTTCAAGCAACCAGAATATGTAAGATGGCGATCTCTACGAGAGAAACCGGATTCCAGGTTTTTGGGGATTACCTTGCCCAGAATTCTGATTCGCCGCCCATATGTAAACCGGCCCACCAGCTATAAAGGTATACGTTTTCAAGAGACAGCAGCACATAAACAACACGAACTGTATTTATGGGCTAACGCCTGTTATGCCTTCGCAGCGATATTAATTCGTGAATTTTCGAATGTAGGCTGGTTTGGTCATATCCGAGGTGTACCACGTAATTATCGAGCTGGAGGTCTCGTTACCAGTTTGCCAGTCGATGAATTCACGACTGACTCACCCGGCATAGCTTTCAAGCCAATTACAGATGTTATCATTACCGATGCTGTAGAAAAAGACCTCAGTGAATTGGGCTTTATCCCCCTGTGCCAGTGCTACAGCGCTCCTTTTGCCGCTTTTTATAATAACCAGTCTATTCAACAACCAAAAGATTTCGGTTCCAATGATACACGAATAAATGCAAAGCTATCCGCGATGTTACAGCATGTTTTTTGCGGGTCCCGAATCGCTCATTATATTAAAATCATGGTGCGTGACAAAATTGGTTCTTTTATTAACGCTTCTGAGTGTGAAGAGTATTTGCGGGATTGGCTTTTTAGCTATACAACAGGACGCGAAGATTATGACTGGGAAGATCAAGCACGTTATCCATTACGAGAGGCAGATGTCAACGTAAAAGAACATCCAATGCGTCCTGGTGATTATATTTGTGTGATTCATCTAAAACCGCACTACCAGCTAGACCATATGGTATCAGAGCTGGAACTCGTGACCGAGCTTGCTCCAATAGGTTAGCGTCATGGCACGTATCGATAAAAAGAAAAAATTACGTCCTTCCATACTCGATCGACTGATTGACAATGATCCACATAACCAGAGTGAAAACGACCCAGGCCAACATCAATTGCTTAGACAATTACGCGACAGCGTACGGCGCGATTTAGAAAACCTTTTAAATACCCGCTATTACATAATGAGCCCATCAGAACAATACGCTGAGCTCGACAAATCTTTGCTCAATTATGGATTACCTGATTTAGCTACGGTTAACATACTGGATACGCGAAAAAGGGATGAGTTCACCAAGATTCTTGAAAAAACACTGATCGAATTTGAACCTCGATTTAAATCAGTCAAAGTCTCTTTCATAGAAAATATTGACAAAATAGATCGAACATTGCACTTCCGGATTGATGCAGAAATATTTGCTGAACCACTTCCCGAAGTAGTCGTTTTTGATTCCGTCATGGAGT
>JBECKZ010000233.1:0-10451 GCA_040235555.1 Thiohalomonadales bacterium
AAGCCAATAACTTATCCAGACCACCCTGGGCCGCGCGATCGGTCACCGAGCCATGGGCGGCACAACCTTCATGATTCGGATCCACTGAACTGAAGTGATACACCACGGCCTTCAGGTAACGTGTCGGCGCATCGGCCGAATTCGGACGTCCTTCACGAAAACGCAGGAATTCAGTTTCCGTCCATTTGGCCAGGCTGTCTTCAATATCAAACATTGCGCCGGCGTAGGATTTACGCCGTACGGCACGGTACGGCAGACGCAGGACATAACTGATCACATGCGCCAGCCGACCGTCGGCGCAGGGCGAGATATCCAGGGTATGGAATCCGCACTGCAGAATAAAGTCCTGGAAGTCCGTTTCCAGAACACCTAGGAAGCTGTTATTAAAAAAGTCATCGCAAAAGACGCGATAGGTCTCGAACAAACACCAGGCGAACAGGCGTCGCATATCCAGTTGATCGACCCAGGCATCAGCCAGGATCTGTTCGGGTAATTCAAACCCCAATTGCTCACGCGCAATGGCCTGGGCCCTGGCTTCAAAATCTGCTTCATGCTGAAGCGCGGAGATGCGCTTCAGTGTTGGCACGATCGCGTCAAAGGCACCCTTCACGCTTTGCTCGTAATCATACAAGTGCTGGTTGTCCGCCTGCCTGGCCAAGGGATGCACGCCGGTCATCGGGACAACAGGCACCGGTGTCTGCATGATGCTGTCGTCAGCACGCACCGGTGCCGCGGGTCGTTGCGGTGGCTGCGACCAGCGGATGTTGCGTGTAGATTTTCGACGTGTGCTTAACATGATCCTGGCTTATTCGTCCGTTAATTACGCTTAACCGCGTGCCCCACCGGAATAGGTAATCAGCGATCCCTTTTCGGTGTTACCGCTGCTGCCGGTGACCTTGCTATTCGGGACCGGTAATTCTTCGTTACGTTTGTTGATCTGTTGCATGGCCATCGCATCCATCCCGCCACGACGGGTCGGGTTGCGGCGTGTTGCGGACAGGCCTTCTGTACCGGTCACACGCTCGTTGCGATCCCAGTCATCGCCGGTGATGCGCAAACCGGCATCCTGACCTTCACCACTGATGCGTGCCTTAACGCGATCATCAACCAGTTTCGCACTATACGTTTGCACCGGTGCGCTGCCGCCATTTCCAAAACGCGCCTCTTCCGTCCCGGTGACCTTGCCACCCGCCATACCAAACGGCCCGGTAATATGACCTTTTTCGTATTGGGTACCGGTGACGGCGCTGTGTTCGATCGTGGTTTGTGAGGCATGATTCGGTGCATTGACGCTGAACTGCCCCCACGGGGTCCCACCAATTGGTTGCGGGAAATCCGGACTGCTTGTATCAGCAGGTACACTCGGGCAGGCATTGGCAAACTGATCGGCACCAACATACGGTGTGCCGGTTAACGGTTCGCAGGCCCCTTTGGCTGCACCTGTCAGCTTGCCACCAATACCCGGCTGGATACCGGTCATGGGCATGCCCGGTGTGGCACGGTGTTGTTGGCTTCGCGCACTGGCCAGACTTGCTGAACCCGTATCGCAATAATCCTTGTAATTTTCCGCACCAGCATACGGCGTACCGGTCACAGCTTTACAGGTACCCGGTTCATCACCGGTAACCTTGCTGTCGCGCCCGGTCATCGTGCCGGTCACGGTTTTGTTTTTCAGCGTTGAAGACACGCCAACCTTGCGATCAGATTGTTTCGGTGTGCTGTTGCAGAACGTGCTGTACTGTTCCTGGCCGATATAGTCATCGCCAGTCACATTGCGGCAGCTGCCCGGTTCATCGCCGGTGACATGCTGGTTGCGCCCGACCATGGTCCCGGTGACGCTGCCACCGCGCAGGGTTGCGCTCTTGCCGACTTTGGCTGGCGCACGACCACCGTTACCACTTTGCATCACGGAGGTACCGGTCAACTCACGTGTCGAACCGTGCTCATCACCGGTTACTTTAGTTGATCGACCGACATTGTTACCGGTCACGGTTTTACCCTTACGGGTCTCCGCACTGCTAATTTTTGAAGGACCAGCTTCGCTTGCTGAGCCGCAAAATTCCTGCATCTGGCCGACACCAATATACTGGTTACCGGTCACACGCTTGCAGGTACCCGGCTCATTACCGGTGACCCTGGTACTGCGGCCCAGTTCGTTACCGCTCACGGCATTACCCGTTGCGGTGGAGGTGATGCGCACCTTGCGCGGTGATTTGCTGGCTTCAGACTGACAAAACTCACGAAAGATATCTGCGCCTAAATATTCAGTACCGGTGATTGCACGGCAGGTACTTGGTTCATCACCCGTGACGCCAGCACTGCGACCAACCATGGTGCCGGTAACGGTTTGACCGTGCGTGGTTTCACTGGCGCCAACTTTCCACGGTGCATCCTGAGCGGCGCCTGGATTTTCCTTACCAGCCTGCATCCCGGGACGCATGCGACCGGTCGGTCTGCACTTGCTTTCGGTTTTGCATTTGCCTTTGGTACTGCGTTGTTCGCGAAGCGTTTGTGCCAGCTCGCGACTCGACATGTTCGGGTTACTGGCGCGGGCCGTTTGCGCTGCACTCGGCCCTTTACCAGAGATTGCTGCCTTACCACGTGAAGACATGGCCTGACGACGTGCCAGCGAGGCCGCTCGCGTCGGGTTTTCAACCTTTCTACCAGAACGTGCCTGCACTACCGGTTTACTGGGTGCAGTCATCGCCGGTGCCGCTGACTTCTCACCATTACAACCACAACCGCAATCGCGCTGTTCAGGAGTAGAGCTTGCAGCTTGACTGGTTGCCGGTGAATCTGTCATTGCACTGGATGCAGCAGCAGGTTTGCCGCCCTTCTCGTCACCGCGGGTACGGTCCTTACTGACAAGGGATGCCTTACCGCCAGCAGACATGGCATGACGACGTGCTAGCGACGCCTGTCTCGCAGTTGAAGAAGCACCACTCGTAGCTGGTGTACGTGTCGATGCTGTCGGGACAGAAGTTGCAACAGTCGCTGTTGTGCCACTGCCATGCATTCTCTGAATGCCCGCCTTACCGCTTTCATAAGAAAGTCGACGACGTTCCAATGCTATTTCGCGTGCTGTCTTTTTAGCAGTCTGTGCCATGTTTATCTCCGCTGCATCACTGACTTGATTGAAGCCATGTCCGGTTGCCTGTTTCAGCCAGGCAACCCTTCACAGTTTTATTTACCGGCCATGGAATACGACAAAACAGGCACCCTGGCTCTGGGTGTAGTTGTCATACCCGGTCAGCCGGATGTGGTGATCAGGATAGGCGCGGCGACACGCCTCCAGTTCTTCCACCACGCTACCCAGGTTGGTTTCACCGAAGAACGGTAACTTCCACATGGTCCAGTAGTGATCAAAGGCACGGCTTGGATGCTCATGCTCAATCGCCGGTGTCCAGCCTTGCGCAAGGATGTAATTGATCTGCGCATAGATCTCATCCTGTGAAAACTTGGGCAGGAAGCCGAAGGTTTCCAGCGTATTTAAGGTTTGGTAGTCACCTGAAGTTGTCTGTGGCATTTGTTTGTCCTCTCAAATAATCGTATGAATGAATTAACCGTTACTACGGTTGCCTTAGGCAACGTCCAGCTTGTCAACGGTCTCAAATTCAAACTTGATCTCTTTCCAGGTCTCCATCGCGATGGCCAGTTCCGGACTGTGCTTGGCAGCTTGAGTCAGAATGTCTTTGGCCTCTTTCTCGATCTGGCGACCTTCGTTGCGCGCCTTCACGCTGGCTTCCAGTGCAACACGGTTAGCCGCGGCACCGGCCGCATTACCCCATGGGTGACCCTGGGTACCACCACCGAACTGCAGCACGGAATCGTCACCGAAGATGGTGACCAGTGCCGGCATGTGCCAGACGTGAATACCACCGGAGGCAACAGCGAAGACACCTGGCAGTGAACCCCAATCCTGATCGAAGAACACACCGCGTGAACGATCTTCCGGTACAAATGATTCGCGCAACTGATCAACGAAACCTAAAGTTGAATTACGATCGCCTTCAAGCTTACCCACGACGGTACCGGTGTGCAGATGGTCACCACCGGACAGACGCAGACACTTGGCCAGCACCCGGAAGTGAATACCGTGTTTCGGATGACGATCGATTACCGCGTGCATGGCACGGTGGATGTGCAACAGCATGCCGTTCTTGCGGCACCAGTTGGCGAGACCAGTATTCGCGGTAAAACCACCAGTCAAAAAGTCGTGCATGATGATCGGGCAGCCGACTTCTTTGGCAAATTCGGCACGCTCATACATATCTTCCGGCGTGGCGGCGGTAACGTTCAGGTAGTGACCCTTGCGTTCACCGGTTTCCTGTTCGGCTTTCATGATGGCTTCAGCAACAAACTCAAAACGATCGCGCCAGCGCATGAACGGCTGTGAGTTCACGTTTTCGTCGTCCTTGGTCAGGTCCAGACCGCCGCGCAGACATTCATATACTGCACGACCGTAGTTCTTGGCAGACAGACCCAGCTTTGGTTTGATGGTGGCACCCAGTAATGGACGACCGTACTTGTTCAGCCGATCGCGTTCCACCTGGATACCGGCTGGCGGCCCGCCACAGGTCTTGATGTAGGCCATCGGGAAACGGATATCTTCCAGGCGCAGGTGCTTAAGTGCCTTGAAGCCGAATACGTTACCGACCAGTGAGGTCAGCACGTTAACAATAGAACCTTCTTCGAACAGGTCGATCGGATACGCGATGAACGCGTAAAAAGATTCTGCGTCACCCGGGACGTCTTCGATGCGATAAGCACGACCCTTGTAGTATTCGAGATCGGTCAGCAATTCTGACCAGACGGTACTCCAGGTACCGGTTGATGATTCGGCAGCTACCGCAGCAGCCACTTCTTCACGCGGCACACCCGGCTGACCGGTACACTTGAAGCAAGCCAAGAGGTCGGTGTCCAACGGCACATAGTCCGGTGTCCAGTACTTTTCGCGGTACTCCTTCACACCCGCTTCATATTGTTTAGCCATGATCTACTCCTGATTCTATTTGGAAAAAACGGTTGAGCGTCTTTGCGCGTGGGGAGAAGACTACGTCGAGAGCGGAATGCCATACCAATCGAAGTTTTATTGAGATTTCATCGATAAACCTCTATGCCTTTCTTTCTGAATGCGCGTCATAGACTATCAACACTGCTGACGGACATAAAAACGCTTATAAAGCAATCGATATTGCTGTATTCAGGTGATTAAGCGTTTTCATATGGGGAAAACCACGTTATTGGCGAACTTCAATAGATTGCCATCTATGAAAACCCATGGCTTTTCAAATTATCAGCTAACAGTGCCTCACCTGTAGAATCGGCCCATCAAATTCTGGGTAAATGCTTTGATGAACATGTCGAGTTACACACAAGGCAAGATGAAGTTGCGGACTTATGTCTATATCGACTCGCTGCAGCCGCAACTCGCCGCATACATGGCCACCGTCTCGCAGCGCTTACCACCTGTGCCCGGTGACGCCTGTCTGTGGGTGGAGGTGTCACCCGGCATGGCGATTCATCGTGTCACCGATATTGCGCTCAAGGCTACCCAGGTTCACCTGACCCAGAAGATCGTGGAACGTGAATACGGTTCGATGGTGATTCACCATCGCGATCAAAGCGATGTGATCGCGGCCGGCCAGACCCTGCTGAGCAGAATGAACGCCCAGGTGGAAGATCGTGCAAAACCAAACGTGGCCTGGACAGAGACGATCCGGGGCATGAGTCCGGAACATTGCGTTTTGATCAATCGGCAAAACCGCATGGGATCGATGATCCTGCCCGAACAGAGCATGTTTATCCTGGAAACAGAACCGGCCGGGTATATCGTGTATGCAGCGAACCAGGCAGAAAAAGCAGCCAACATCACCTTGATCGACGTACGTGCAGTAGGCGCCTACGGCCGTTTACTTGTGTCGGGACGTGAGGCGGACGTAGACGAAGCCGCTGCCGCGGCGATCGCGGCGGTGGAGAATCCATCCCGGACCTGACCATGCACCGCAACGATCTGCTCAATCTGTTACAAAGCTACCGTACCCGCTTTATGGATGAAGTCGCTTACGTCAGACGCGCGATTGATCTGGTCAAGCAGGATGCACAGGTGTTTGATCGTGCGATGCCCATGCATGTCACCGCATCCACCTGGGTGGTCAGCCCCGATCGTGAACACGTTTTGCTGATGCACCATCGTAAATACGGCCACTGGTTTCAGCCGGGTGGTCACGCCGATGGGGATCCGGATGTATTGCGTGTCGCCTTGCGTGAGTGTGCGGAAGAAACCGGAGTTGATCCGGCGCACATCAAACTGTTCGATCCGGCGATTTTTGATGTCGATATCCACTCTGTCCCCACCGTGGGTGCCGTACCCGGCCATGATCATATCGATATTCGATTCGTGGTGGAGATAGATGATCGGCTGGAGATCCCAGGCAATAACGAATCACATGAAGTGAAGTGGTTTTCAGTTTACGAGGTCATGCACTACAACAAGTTTCGTTCTACCTACCGCATGCTGGAGAAGACCCGTGCCCTGCGAAATCCGGTGAACGTGCTGCGTCAGCGAAGCGCCTGACGACAACCCATCGAAACGCCTTCACGCTGAAGGCTATAGTAAATCAATTTGTCCTGTGACTGTCGCTAATCGGCCACAAGCGGCCTGCCAGGGAATCGATAATACCTATATGCAGCAACAGTAAAGCAGACATTCAAGACTTAGAGTGAGCAACATATATAAGCCTGACTTGCTCTGTACGTTTAGGAATATTTTCAGATGTCACCGAATAAGTCACAGCAAATAAATCATATAGATTCAAGATGTTATCCGCATATGTTATCTATTGCATGAAAACCTTATACCTTATACCCGATGTTCAAATAAAGAGAAATATTGTACGCACAGAGTTTCTAACACCTTTATTTTCACAACCTGTTGATAAATTATTTTCCATTTACCCGGTCTTTAATTTCTGCACGAAAACTAACATCCTGGAAAGTTTTGAAATTACTATCGTAAAACATGTAAGTGCGTTCAGAAGTTTTGATTGCTGTTGACATCGGATTGCCTCTGCCATTTTTGACTGATAGAACATCTTTGTAATAAACGCGAATCCGTTTATATGGCGGCATATAAAGCGACGGAAATTCAAAATAGTCTCTATCCAGCAGAATGAAACCGCCTCGATACGGAGATATAACAATTGGCAACATAAACAGCGCAAGAATGGCAAAAAAGGTACCCGCTTGGTAAAGATGAATAATTCCAAACTCCTCCAGGAGTATCACCACCAGAAAACATGCAAATACTATTCTGATGGACATAGGATATCGATAATCGAACTTTATCCGACGAAAGACTCTTTCTCCTGCATCGTATTGCCCGGTTCGTGGCGACTCGTCGCTTGAAATGACTGAGCCGAGCGAACGAGATTGCCTGAGAGGAAATACCTCAGTGTAAGTATTATATGCCTTTTCGAAATCCCGTGATGAATAAGTTAGCAGCAACATGACACAGGCTTTCTGATTCTCGGAAAGTTTATTTTGTTTCAGTAACTGGTCTAACTTATTGTCAATGACCCTGTATGCGAGAAGGCGTTTTTGCTTTGAAAGCACGCCTATATCTGGAATATGCGAAAGGAGCGATTGGGCAGTGGATGCAATTGTTGTCCAGTTTGCTTCAATATCATTCAGCTCATTGGAGAACAGTGCCGTATCCTTGTTTAATCTATCGATAAACTCATCGCGAGACAAAATATTTTCTTGATTTCTAAGCATGATATATATTTTATATTCTAGCAAAAAGCCAGTTCTTACCTCAGGCATCACCCTGTCTGTCATCCAGTAAGCGCTACCGTATATACTCCCCCTGAGAGCTAAACTTGTGCATTTAAACCAAAATAATCTTAATCTGTATTCTTTAATAGTGGACTGTGCAGTACAAAAAAAGCAGGGTCACTACAATATCTTGTGCAAGACCAATGTAGTACCAAACTGGCTCTTCATCTTTGTAACATGTCTGTCCTGAACCACCAAATCCAATACCAAGCACATAGCTACGTTCGTATGTTATGTCGAAATACACTGAAGAACCGAACCAAACCGCTCCTGAAAAACACATAATGTGTTTATTAGCCAGCATCAAACCAATCACAAAAATTACAATGGGTAATATGATGCTTTTTAGGTCGGTTCGCCTTGCTGTTTTTTGCTCTTCATATTTTTCATTTATTTCACTACGCCTGATTCTTTTTCCTCACCTCTTCCTGTGTCCATTGTTTTTCGGGAATGATTTTATTGTAGGCCACACCGCATTTCGGACACATCCACTCCGGGGCAGTATCCGTGGGTAACCTTTTATAATGGCACTTTGGACAAATGATATTATTTACATTCTCTGGCATGAGTGTTTTCTTCTGATATTTACTGGATGCTCGCGCTGGTTACGTGCGGTTGCAATCAATAATTTCTGTTTATTTTCTCGAACAGCGTATTTTCATTATAGGCGAACCATTTATTTATCAAAACCGACAAATCGTGACAGTGTGTTGCAGATTGCATAATCAATACGATAAGGCTGAATGTCTGCTTTCGCGAATTTTTTGATCTTTATCTCAGAGTAGAATTTGAGCGGCGGCTTAGGGTCGATTCCTGCCGTCGTTTGCTAACCACCATAGATACAATGATTAGGCGTACTTGAATAGATAATTTTGCGTTTGCTCAAGGCTTACCGAATCTGTACAGCTGTACCCAGTGCCGCTTCCGCATCACTCACCAACACCAACACATTGAAGTGGCCCATCTGGCGTCCCGATCGTGCCCTGCGTAATCCGGACAACGTGCTGTGTCAGCGAAGCGCCTGACCCTCCATCACTGAAGTGTTTTTCTGAGTTGGTATTCACTAGATGGATGTGAGCAATCAATTGCTCATCCCATTACACGCTGGGGCCGGCGTGCAATCCAGATTACGCCGATGAGTGCGACGAACACCCAGCCTGATATCCAGAACACATCATTGGTCGCCAACATGAAGGCCTGACGAGCTATCGTATGCACCAGTGCGCCCAGGCTCTGTTCCGGCGTCATGCCCAGTGCCTGCGCGTGACTCATAGCTTGCTGTGTCAGTGGCGAATAGGGAGTCAAGTTGGCCGTCAGGTGATAGTCGTGCAGCGTTGCGCGGCGGTCCCACAGTGTCACGCTGATGGAAGTCCCAAAGCCCAGCGCCAGCAGACGCATGAAGTTGAACAGACCCGAGGCGCTGGCAATTTGACTGCCGTGCAAACCCGACAGGGAGAGCGTAATCAAGGGAATGAAAAAACACGCGATACCGAAACCCCAGGGCAGGCGCGGCAGGAACACACCCCAAAAGGTGACTTCGGTGTTCACGCCCGCACTGGCAAAGGAGACTGCAGCAAAGACAATGAAACCGACCGTGACCAGGATGCGCACATCGATGCTGTCGGCCAGGTGCCCGACGATCGGGGAAAACACAATACCGAGCAGGCCCAGCGAGGCAGTGGCCAGTCCGGCCCAGGCGGCGGTATAACCCAACTGGGTCTGCAGCCAGAGGGGAAAGATCACAACACCGGCAAAGAAGGTCAGGTAGCCCAGGCTCATGACCGTCGTGGCCACCGCGAAGTTGCGCCGTTTAAACAAGCGCAAATCTACGATGGGGTGTTCCTCGGTCAACTCCCAGACCACGAAGAAGATTAAGCTGACCAGGGCGATCACGCCGAGTGTGACGATGCGCGACGAGTCGAACCAGCCGTGGTTGTTGCCAGTATCAAGCATGATCTGCAGACAGGCCACGCCAACGATTAACAGGGCTAGTCCAATCTTGTCGACGGGCTTGCGCTGGGTCGCCGTCTCGCGCTCACGAAGGATCAGCCAGGTTAACCAGGCCGAGAACAACCCGACCGGCACATTGATATAGAAGATCCACGACCAGTTGATGTGGTCGGTAATCCAGCCGCCGAGGATCGGACCGGCAACAGGCCCGACCACCGCCGTCATTCCCCAGATGCCATTGGCGAATCCGTGCTTGTGACGCGGATAGTTAGACAGTAACAGACTCTGCGACAACGGAATCATGGGACCCGCAGCCGCACCCTGCAACACGCGGGCAGCGAGCAGCATCGGAAAGGAAAACGACATCCCACACAGCCAGGAAAAGAAGGTGAACAGTAGCGTGCAAATAACAAACAAACGCACTTCACCGACGCGCTTTGCCAGCCACCCGGAGATGGGCACGGCAATGGCGTTGCTCACCGCGAACGAGGTAATCACCCACGTGCCGTTCTCGGCACTGATACCGAGAAAGCCGGCGATGGTCGGGATAGAAACATTGGCGATAGAAACGTCGAGGACGTTCATGAACACTGCCAACGCCAGCGCGATGGTGACGATCGCGCGCTGCGCAGTGTCCAGCATCGGCGGGCTATCAATTGCCATGT
>JBECKZ010000239.1:0-20184 GCA_040235555.1 Thiohalomonadales bacterium
TTTATCGCCGTGCTACTGAGTCTGTTTTATCTGCAGTTACCTGAGTCCTTGCCTGTACAAGACAACCAGCGCGGTCTGAGTAGTGTCTGGTCAGGTTTGCACTTTGCGCGCGAACATCATTTGATTCGAACTTTGTTGATGATGGTTGCCACGGTTAGTCTACTGGGTTCTGCCATGGTTGTGTTGATGCCAATCTTTGTCGTGCAGGTGTATGGCCAGGGCCCTAAAATGCTGGGACTGCTGATGGGCATGTTGGGTGCCGGATCATTGAGTGGAGCGTTGCTGCTCGCCAGCCGGCGGGATTTTCGTTTGTTGGAGCGTCGGATCGCGGTTGCCGCGGTTAGTGTGGCAACGGGACTGATCCTGTTTGCATTCAATCCCTGGCATGGGATTGCCCTGCTGCTCCTGTTTATGATTGGTTTCTCGGCGACCACGGTATATGCCAGTAGTAACACACTGATTCAGCTGGCTGTGCCGGATCATTTGCGTGGCAGAGTTATGGCGTTATTCAGTGTCGCATTACAAGGTATGGTATCTATCGGACAATTGCTGCTGGGCAGTGCAGCGGATGCGTTGAGCGTACCCATGGTGGTTGCCATCAGTGGTAGTGTGTTGCTGCTCCTGGCGGGATTTCTGGCAAAGGTGATTTACCGTACCTCGCTGATGTCATCACACCTGCAACAATCCTGACCATTTTAATTTATTAGTACATAGCAATATTCCTACCACAATTTCTTTGTCTGCTATAAGCACCCTGTTACGAAGATCTGCTGTATGTGTGATTACGACAGCAGCATCGTTAGTTTCAGATCGCGTTTGCAACAGAACCGTCATTGCCCTTGTTATGAAAACACGCTAGTGTATTAATGATGAAGGTGTATGTCTGCTTGTGAATTTCTTAAACAGGCAATATTTCAAACTTCTTCCTTGTTTTTAGCACCCACATGGATTGGCATAAACCGTGAGTGAAAGACATTCCCCGAATGAGAGGGATTTTCAATCTGGAGGCGTGAGATGTCCGATAAAATCAGTATCCTGTGTGTATCAGGTAGCCATGAAAAAATGCAAATGGCGGCTATGGTGGCTGCAGTAGCCGGAGCAGGGGGTACCGATGTCAGCGTATTCCTGTCCATGAATGCGCTGCCGTATTTTCTGAAAGACAAACAGGTCAAGGCGCCAAACGAAGGTGAAATGGGCGAACTGATGGCGGGTAAAAATGTCCCACCTTTTAAAGAATTGTTTGAAAATGCGAAAGAGTTGGGGAGCGCTAGTATTCATGCCTGTTCCATGGCAATGGATGTGTTAGGGGTCGAGGCAGATAGTCTGGATCCCTGTGTCAACGACGTCATGGGGCTGACCAAATTTCTCAGCGATGCTGCAGACTCACAACTGCTGGTCTTCTAGGCAACGCGAGTTGTATCTCAACACCAGAATCGAGGAATGGCAGAAATGACAGATTCGAAAGCAAAGGTAATCGATGCCCGCGGGAGTTTTTGTCCCGGACCCCTGATGGAATTGATCCGTGCGATTAAAGAGGCACAGGTCGGTGATGTGCTGGAACTGTTGTCTTCTGATAAGGGGACTGCCCAGGATGTACCGGAGTGGGTGGCGAAGGTTGGCCATGAAATGGTTGGCTCGGAAGAGAAAGACGGCGTCTGGCACCTCATGGTACGCAAGGCAAAATAGCTTGAATCACGCTCTTTTGCGTGTTCGCGGATAAAACCACCTGTTACACAAAGCAGGTAATTGAGAACTTGTTCTAAAGGAGGTTTTTCTCACAGGAGGGTAAGCAAAGCACACAACGTATGTGCTTCCGGTTACAACATGTTGGCTAGGGAGGGGGAATACCCCGGGCGATACTTTTATCGCTCATGTCATAACTAATAATACAGCCTTAGGAGGTAGAACATGAAAGTACTCATCATCGGTGGCGGTATGGGTGGTACGATTCTGGCGAATCAACTGGCCCGCCGCATACCAGAGGAATTACGCACCGGTAAAGTCAAAGTGACGATGTTATCGGCATCCGATCGCCACATGTATCAACCGGGATTACTTTATGTCGCTGTTGGCCGACTCAGCCCGGATGAACTCTATCGCGATCAAAAAAGCCTGCTCGAACCCGGTATCGAATTCTTTGTCGACCCTGCGGAAAAGTTTGAACTCGACAAGAACCAGGTCATCACCAAAAGTGGCAAGACCTACGATTATGACATACTGGTTATCGCCACCGGCTCCCGCATGTTTCCTGATTCCATACCTGGCCTGGCCGAGAACGCCGAGTTTTTCTATACCGAGGAAACCGCGCTGAAAATGTTCAAGCGTCTGCGTGAGTTTGAGGGCGGCAAGGTCGTGGTGACCGTCGGTGTCCCGCACAAGTGTCCCATGGCGCCGCTGGAAATCACCTTCATGCTGTACGACTACTTCAAGGATCGCGGCATTCTCGACAAGGTGGAGTTGCATTACACCTATCCCATTGGCCGGACCCACGGTCTGGAAAATGTTGCAAAGTGGGCCACACCGGAATTTGAAAGGTTGGGGATCACCTATGAGACATTCTTTAACATGAAAGAAGTGGATGGTGCGAAAAAAGTGGTACGCAGTGAAGAGGGCAACGAGACCAAATACGATCTGTTGGTTTGTATCCCGGCTCACAAAGGAATGGAAGTGATCGAGCAAAATGGCCTGGGTCAGAGCGGCTGGATCCCGACGGATCGGCATCGCTTAAATATGGAAGGTCGCGACAACGTGTATGTCCTGGGTGACACTACCAACCTGCCCATCAGCAAGGCCGGATCCACTGCACACTTCGAAGCGGATACCCTGGCAGACAATATCGCCTCGATGGTGAAAATTGGTACCAGTGTGCGTGACTACGATGGCAAGGTCTTCTGTTTTATCGAGACCGGTAAGGACCGTGCAAGCTATGCCATGTTTGATTACTTGAATCCACCCAACCCGATGCCGCCTACCAAGGCCGTGCACTGGTTCAAGTTGGCGTACAACAAAATGTACTGGTTATCAGCACGTGGCCTATTGTAAGGGGGCATTGGTATGAGTGAGATTAAGCAAGAAGCTTTGAGCTTGCCGCCGGAACAACAGCAGCAGATTGTCGAAATACTGCGTGTCTGGCAGAGTGCCCGCGATGCCCTGAATGACGACATGATCGGGCGACTCGCGGGGACCATGAGCCAGACGCTGGATACGCTGGATCGTTTCAACCGCAGCGGCATTTCAGATGCGATACCGGATGTGGCCCAGTTCGTGGCCAGTGGTGATCTGAAACGTGTCCTGTCCCTGGCGCGTCTGATCGCGGCTGCGGAAGACTCGTTGAGTGATGACATGGTGTCACGCCTGAGCTGGGTGATCAGCGAAGGCCTGTCTGTCCTGGATCGGCTGACCCGAAACGGCGCACTCGAGCGCGTGTTAACTGTCTTATTGCAACCGGAGGTGCAGGACGTGCTGATTCGCTTTGGCGAGGCATTGGCCAAGGCCAACAAGGAATTCGATACCGTCCCACATCCCAAGGGTGGTCTTGGCGGCCTGTTGAAGATCGGTACTGACAGGGGCAACCAGGAAGCACTCCAGTTCATGGGGCTGTTTGGCAAACACCTGCTCGACGTCAAGCAATAACGTCAACGCACTCGGCTACCTGCTCTTTGCCATTGCTAAGAGCAGGTTATGCCGGGATTCCCTTATCGCGTTGTGAAGTCTATAGGTATCTATGCTAGGGTTTGCCTACGCACGCCCCGGAAGTGAAGGCATGGAACGTATCCCCGAACCTGAATTGATGAATGAAGTTGCACAGGCGAAAGCCTATGCAGAGGCGGACTTCAGTGAACCGCATACGCAATTCGTGATGCTGTTTCAGGAGAAATTCCCGGGATTACGGCTTACGGGCACGGTATTGGATCTGGGTTGCGGGCCGGCTGATGTAAGTCGTCGTTTTGCTCAGGCCTATCCGCAGTGTCGTATCCATGGAATTGATGGTGCAGCGAACATGTTGCAACTGGGCCGTGAGGCAAATAAGCAATCGCACCTGGCGCAACGAATTGATTTGTTTGAAGTCCAACTCCCTTGCCAGGCATTACCCTTGGCCAGGTACGATACGGTGATTAGCAACAGCCTGCTTCACCATTTGCACAACCCGCTGGTATTGTGGCGCAGTCTGCACCAGTTTGCTGCAGCAGGCGCACCGGTGTTTATCATGGATTTGCGCCGACCAGCATCGCCACAAGTTGCGCAAGCGCTTGTGGATACCTATGCAGCGAATGAGCCGGCGGTATTACGCAATGATTTTTTGGCCTCTTTACATGCTGCATTCACACCCGAGGAAATTATGCTGCAACTGACGTTGTCGCAGCTAAACAACTTGCAGGTGGAAACCGTCAGTGATCGTCACCTTATCATTTACGGATACATGTCATGACAACATTTCAGAATCCATCGCGAGAACAAATCGTGGAGATACTGCAAGGCATACGACGGATTGCCGTGGTAGGTCTGTCTCCCAAAAGTAATCGGCCTTCGCATAGGGTGGCCAGTGCCTTGCAGCAATTTGGTTACACGATTGTGCCCGTGCGTCCGGCAGTAGAGAGTGTGCTTGGCGAGAAGACCTATCCAGATCTGTATGCGGTACCGGGTCAAATTGATCTGGTCGATGTGTTTCGCGCACCGGAACATGTTGATCCTATCGTCGACGCCTGCATTGAGCTGAAGGTCCCGCTGTTGTGGTTGCAGGATGGGGTTGTTAACGAGCCTGCGGCATTACGTGCCCAAGCCAATGGCATTACCGTGGTGATGGACCGTTGTATCTATCGCGACTACAAACAATTCATCAAGGGAAGCTCTGATTAAGTTCATCAAGCGGCGCTGGCTGAGTTAAAAAGGAACTCTCAATGTTCATTTACTCCGTGTAAACTGCGCTTTTTCACTCCTTTTTGCCTTGCCATCATCCGCTTGATGAACTTAATCAGAGCTTCCCAGGCACTGGAACAACTTCATTATGACTTTAACAGGCGAAAGACATCTTGCATCACCTGTTTCGAAATACGCAGCTGGTAATCTTGAGCAAGGCGCAGGAGTGCGTCTTCGACAGTAACGGGAGCAGGGCGCATTTTTCTGACCAGCCCAAGCATGTCTTCCGTGATTGCCCAGGGGTAGGTAATCCAGCGCCACTGGGTGACTTTAACCGCGAAATAATCCGGTACCACGCTCGAGATAATTTTGTGATGGAGGACAGCAACCCGTACGACTGCAGGGTTGAAGTTGTGCAAATGTGCCATCGCCAGTTGCAGGGTATCGCCGGTATCATCAACGTCATCAACCAGCAATACTGACTTATCGCGGATATCGATATTTAACGGGATCGACAATCTGGCCTGGCCGCTGATATCGGTCCCGGTATAGTGCGCAACACGGATACAGCTCAGGTTGTATATATCAAGATAATCACATAGCAGTCGCGCAGGAACAAAGCCCCCGCGGGCAATGGCAATCACGACCTCGGGCGAGAAGTTATCGGCCTGTATCTGTTGGGCGAGCCGCCGCGACAGGTTCCGTACTTTTGTCAGGCTCAGAACTTCAATTTTGTTTAGCGGATGGTCAGATGTCATGTCTCCCGGGCATCATCTGCTCACGGTATGGTGCTTGCCTTCAATATGCACACTGCTGGCCTGCGGCCCCTGATCACCCGCAGTTTCCGTGAAATGGACACTTTCCCCCGGCTGCAGGCTGTCAAAATCCACACCGAGGACACTGTTACGATGAAAATAGATTTCCCGGCCATCGTGTGTCTGGATCCAGCCGTGATCCTGATCCGGGATCAATCTGGCGATGCGCCCATGTGGCTCTGCGGCATGTTGTTTGACATTGCCATGATAGCGACGATTATAGTTTTCCAGTTGTCGCCGTGCTGCATCAAAGGCATCCCGAATGGCGACATAGATATCTTCGTGCTGGTGGTGGTTATCCGGTTGTCGTGAGACCACAAATTCATGACCAGGCAGGGTGATGTCTATATGGATGGAAAATAATTGGCCTTTGTGATGACGTTTGTGGGGAGCCTCGATGACGACCCGGCAACTGGTAATGTTATCAGCGAAGAGTTCGAGTTTTTGGGCCCGTTCGCGGATATTGGCTTCTACCGCTTCTGAGGGCGGCATGTCGCGATAGGTAATTTGCAATGGAATTTGCATAGGTGCCTCCTTCTTGTCTTAATTTAGATTAATACGCCGAGGCGGAAATGCTTTGACATCGATCAAGTGAGGAGCAGACGCAGGCTTGCCTTTGGCAATTAAAATTACTTATCGAACAGGTGTGATCAGGGCGCTGAATCAACAATGCAACCAATCCAGGACTTGCTGAACCGTATCCGCTGGGACCCGGAATTCGGGCAGGGTCGGTTTGAGCTGGCCTTTCTTGATCACGCCGCCAAAGAGCTGGTGCGTTTACCCTGGGAGACAGTGAGTTTCGTGCCAGATGATCATTATTTTTTCCACTACCTGGATGCTGAGGGAGTTGCCCATAGCGTACCGTTTCATCGTATCAGGGTTATCTATAAGGATGGCGAGCCGATTTGGCAGCGTCGCTATCCAGGTGACAGTGATGTTCAGGCACCGAAATCCTGACACCATGCCACTAATACCTGATAAAAACAGTCAAAAATTCACTTATCCCGCCATTAGAACTCTCAAATACCAAGTACCTGAGTATTTCCCTATACTTTTCCGCGATTTCTGAGTGGCCTGACCAGGCTGACATATTAACGAGATAGCTAAGAAGGAAGATATCGTGAGTAGCCAAGATACAACTGTTTTACGCACCCTGACCTACGTTTTTACCGGTTTGTTTGTCCTGTTTGTCGCCATGATCGTGGTTGCCCGCTTCATTGCCGCTTAATAAATTAGGAATCCATTCGTTATGAATTAACTCCGCCATTTGGCGGGGTTGTTTTTTCAGGTTTTGTACAGACTCACGGTTAGGTGACTGGCGGGCGACAAGGATGCTGGATTTGTGCCTGCAATTGCAGCTGATCGGCTAGTTCGTGTTGTTTGTAACGCAGATAGTCGTCTTTATCCAGTTCGTGTAATTGCCGGGGAAAACGGTCGGTCAGGGCATACCATTTATATAATCGTGCTATGGGGCGATTGGCCGCCGGTGCTAGCGTCAGTGTTTCCAGATAACTCTGGATCGCAAAATAATAGCGAATGGTATTGCGTTCGATGATGCCGCGAATGCCTTCAACGTGGACGGGTTTGCCATTGGCATCGGTACCGGTGATGCTGAAACCTACTTTGTTACTTCCGAGTGTGGCCAGGTAGGTTTTCATACCCAGTGAGGTCAGAAAGTTATAGCGGTAGGTATAACTGAAGTGCAGAAAGGTCTTGTGTTCGTCGATAGGAATGGCCTCGACCACGATGCGATAGTCACTGGTGCCCAGGGGGCCCTTGTTGGCGGTCAAGGTAGTCTGAAAATAGTCGGTACTGGCGTGGTCAACAGCAAATCGATAGGAAAGATGAAAGACATATTCCGGATTTTCATAAAACTTGCGGCCACTATAAAACGTCAGTCGGCAATAGTCGTCCATGCGTTCGTCTATACAGGCCTTGATGTTAAGGTGGAGGAATACAATTTTACACCAGGCCTGCGGTGATATCAGGGCCTGTTTGACCGATGGAAATGGTTGATCCATGACGCCATAGACGATGCCAAGCATCACGCGGTTTTGATCGCGGGACTGGATATTGACGGGGATACCGAAAGTATTGTTCTGCAACTCGGCTTGGCGAGTCTGATACTGCAGCCGCATTTCATTGTGATCAGCATATACACTGCTGATGTAAAAAAGGATGCTGCTGGCGATGAGGAATTTCCCTGCAACTTGTACAAGTTTATTGTGCATACCGAAATATAGGATTGTCCTGTTAATTGCGCAATATTTTCAGATACACACAGGCTATGATTGTGATATTAAACCAAGATGATAGATGAAATTCATTCCCCATTTATACTTGCCGCGACGAGTGACAATTTCAGGGAACTCGTGCTGGCTAACTCGGAGAAAGGGCCGGTACTGGTAAACTTCTGGTCGCGCAAGGCCGGTCCCTGCTTGCGCCAGTATCCGATTCTGGATCAACTGGTGCACCATTACGCCGGGCGTTTGTTACTGGTGAATGTCGATACCGAAACGGAATTCGTCTTTACCAAGGAGTATGCGGTGACCAGTGTCCCAATGCTCAAGCTGTTTCGCAATGGGCAGGTCGTGGAAACACTACGTGGATTTCAATCCGAAGCGGAATTACGCAAAGTCCTGGACCTGCACGTCGTCCGCGATTCAGATCAGACCCTGGCTATTGCTGTGCGTAACTATGCTGAAGGTAATGCCAGTGAAGCCTATGCCAAACTGGCGCAGTCGATTGTCGATGATCCGGTGAATCCAAGACTGCCGCTGGCTATGTGTAAATTACTCCGGCATGAACAGCGGTATGACGATGCCTTGAACCTGATTGCATCCTTGCCTGACGCTATACGCCAGTACGGTGAAATCCAGCAATTACAGGAGAGTCTGATGTTTTACCAGGAGGCAGATCCAGCACTTACTATCCCCGCTTTGCAGGCGCAGCTGGAGTCTGCCCCCGCTGATCTGGCAATACGCAAACAGCTAGTGGCACACTATGCGATGCAACAACAATACGAACAGGCATTACAGCAATTGGTTGAGATGATGGAAACTGATTTGGCCTACGAGAATAACTATCCGCAACAGGCCATGCTGCGCATATTCAGGCTGCTCGGCAGCGGCCATCCACTCGTTTCACAATATCGCAGTCAACTTACGCGCTATACTCATTAGTAAAGTGTCGATAGCCAGATTGATACCGACTGTTCTAATCACCTGCCAGTCGTAAGAGTTTATCAAATTGATTGCGCAACATTCCCTTGGAACTTGCCAATGTCGCCTCTATCTAATAAAGGCACTAAGGCAATCCAGCAGAAGAGGTGATGATCGTGCCCTACAGTGAACAACGCGTGACATCTATCCGTAAATGGTCGGATAAAACATTCAGTTTTACCACCACGCGCCCGGAGGATTTCCAGTTTGAAAACGGTGAATTCGTTACCCTGGGACTCAAGGCCGAGGGCAAATTGATCGCACGCGCGTATTCCATCGTATCCAGCAATGATACGGATCATCTGGAATTCCTCAGCATTCACGTACCGGATGGTCCCTTGACCAGTCGTCTTGCCCAGATACAAATTGGTGAAGGTGTCTGGATTAACAGTAAAACCACGGGTTCACTGACACTCAGTCATGTCCTGCCGGGGCGGGTGTTGTACATGTTGTCGACCGGCACCGGGCTGGCACCTTTTATGTGTTTGATTCGCAGTCTAGAGACGTACAGCGTCTATGAGCGAATCGTCCTGGTACATACGGTGCGCACGGAAAAAGAACTGGCCTATCGGGAAGAGCTGGAGGCACGTCATGGTGAACAGTTTGTCTATGTGCCAACTGTGACGCGAGAAGCGTTTCACATATCGGGGCGTGGAACCGAACTGTTTAAATCCGGTAAGTTGTTTACGGAATTTCAATTACCTGCTGCTGATCCGGCTCTGGACCGCATCATGATATGCGGCAATCCGGATATGAACCGGGATATGACTGAGTATCTGAAACAGCATGGCTGGGCGATGACTAATCACCGTGGAATCGGTAACTTTACGGTTGAGAAGGCCTTTGTTCTGCACCACGAATAACCATGTGTGGGCTTTAGCTTTTTCTGCAATTACCACTTATGATGCTTGTGCACGAAAGTCACGCTTCAGCGATGGCAGGTTCCGCGTCCGGCGGCAACATCGTGATGGCCTGCCGGACGGGGATTGCCTGTCCGATAAAATGGCCCTGGATATAGTCTACCCCGATTTCATGTAACTTCCCTGCGATTCGTTCGTTCTCAACATACTCGGCGATTGTCTTCAGGCCCATGATAGAAGCAATCTGGTTGATCGAACGCACAAAGGCAAAATCAGTTTCATCAGTAATAATATCGCGAACAAAACTGCCGTCGATCTTGATAAAATCAACCGGGATGTTCTTCAGGTAGGAAAACGAGGACAGACCGGAGCCAAAATCATCCAGTGCGAACTGGCAACCACGTGCCTTCATGGCTGTGATCAGACGGGTTGCCTTGGAAAAGTTTGCAACGGTTGCCGTCTCCGTGATTTCCAGTGTCAGCCATGTCGGATCGATATCGTATTTGTTGAGTACGGTATCAAGAAAACCATGGAAACTGTCATCATTCAGAGATTGTCCTGACAGGTTGACACTCAGATGAATTTGCTGGTCGATCTTCTTAAGCTGTTCGAGTATCCGTAGGGTGCTCTCGATGACATAGCGATCAATCATCGGCATCAGGTTATAGCGCTCAGCAGCTGGCAGAAATGCGGAAGGTGGAATGATCTTGCCAGTACTTTCCCGCATGCGTACCAGAATTTCGTAGCCGGGTATTTCATTCTCCTCTGTTTGTACGCGTTTGATGGCCTGGGCGTAAAGTACCAGCAGATGGTTATCGAGCGCATCGGTAATTCGGTGTACCCAATGCATCTCACCCTGACGGCGTAATATGTTGATGTCATGCGGATCGAAAATGTGAACCCGATTACGACCCTGATCTTTAGCCTCGTAACAGGCCGAATCCGCGGCACTGAGCAGATCAGCCAGGTTACCTGACAGCGAAGTAATCGGTACTACGCCAATGCTGGCACCGATTTCAAACAATTTGTTATCCCAGGCAAAACGCAGCTGTTTGAGTTTCTCACGTAATTTTTCGGCGATTTGCTGTGCCTTCTCCAGGTTACAGCCTTCCAGCAGGATTCCAAATTCATCACCGCCGAGGCGGGAGAGGGTATCGCTGTCACGTAAGACACTCTTGAGTTCATAGGAAACCTGTTTCAAGAGTTCATCGCCGGCGGCATGGCCGCAGGTGTCATTAATAACCTTGAATTGATCCAGATCGAGGTAACACAGGACATACGTGCAATGTTCAATACGCGCGTTATCCAGTGCCTGTTGCAGTCGTATCTCAAATTCTCTGCGGTTGACCAGCCCTGTTAGTACGTCGTGACTGGCCTGATATGAGAGTTGTGATGCCAGTGTACGTACCTCGGTCACGTCGCGGAAAATGAGAATACCCCCGTGAACCTGGCCACTGTCATCGCGAATAGGCGCAGCGGTATGTTCGACTGCGTAAACCATGCCATCTGTACTTTCGAGATTTACGTTTTGTGCGGAACAAATGATGCTGTCTTCCCGGATTGCTGTGAGGATCGGATTTTCCAGAGGGATTTGTCTGTCGTCCTGATAGATCGTCCAGACGTCCAGCAAGGGGCGGTGTCTGGCCTTCACCAGTGGCCAACCGGTCATGGCCTCCGCTACCGGGTTAATGTAGCTTATGTTGCCACGCACATCGGTGGTGATAACTGCTTCGCCAACGGAATGCAGTGTGACTTCAGCCAGTCTTTTCTCGAATCGCAAGTGGGTTTCGGTGCGGGCGATTCGACGTACCATAATCGCGGAGATGATAATCCCAATAATCGCGCCGAGTCCCACCAGAACGAATGTTTGTGTAACCAGTGATTGTAAATCATGTTTGCTCTGTCTGGCGGTTTGTATCGAGGCAGTTTCCTGCATGTCCTGCAGCTGGCTGAGCACGATCAGACCCCTGTCCTGCATTGGCACTGCCTTGTTGAATAACATATCAAGGGCCGCAGCATATTTTTCCTGTTGTATCAGATCGACGATTTCACGCTGGTAAGGTACCGCAACGCTACTTATCTTGCCCTGTTCTGCAAGCAGGCGCTTTTCCTTTACACTCAGATTCATATGACCGAGTGCGATTCTGGCCTTGGCGAAATCAGCCCCCTGGTTGATGAACTGCTGGAAAAATTCATCTTGCGCAAAGGGATCCCTGTTGTCGAGCATCATGTGCAGGAGTAAAGAGCGTTCGCGTGCAGCATCGTGCATTTCACGTAATAGTCCCATCTTGACATTATTGGTTTCGACAATCTGGTTGATACGTGACAGGTTGTTGTACATAAAACTGAGGCCAATTGCCGCCAGGATGACCAGGATAAGCAGACTGGCGGTAAAACCGGCGATAAGCAGGAATTTCGTATTGCCAACCGGGGGGGATGTCGGGTTATGTGATGCGTCCGGATTCATTTCAAAGCTATTTTATGTTTGGCAGGCGGGGTCGAACCAACCGTTCAGGCTACTTTGGCCAAAATTTGTTTATATATCGGTTCCAGCGGGATGTACTTTATAAAGAATCACGGCGGAAAAGAGCATTAACAGGCCCAATAGCCACATTATTGGCCTTATTATCTGACAGTACCATACTGTGTTAGCGGGAATATTCGCGATACACAATGGCAGATCTCCCACATTCACTTACGAATCTCTACTTGCCAGGCACTGACATGGTAGTCAATTTTGTCGTAGTTGGCGGGCTGGAATCTAGATAGCAATCTGCTTTTGTCGAAAAGCGTTTACCTGATTTGTACCAGCCAGAATTGAGACTACACTTTATCTAGACGCGCAGTAATTCATCCACTATCAGTCGTGGATTCATGTGTATTTATCCTTTGTGATCACGATATATAGTCCGTTGCAATGCTGAATTATTCCCGGACTGTGTGGTCTTAAAAAAATCAAAATTCAACAGGAGGCTTGTTATGGTTATGGAATTAAGCCAGCAGGAAAAACAGGATCTGGTGCTGGGTATTCATGATGACGACGCCATTGCCGAATTTAAAAACTGGAACAGAAAGGCAGCAGAAGCCACGGCCCAATCTATGCATCTCACTCTGACGAATGCCCACTGGCAGGTCATCGATTTCATACGCACCTATTTTGCCAATGCCGGAGAACTTCGGCATGCACGTGAACTTTCTGAAGTCCTGGCAGAGCGTTTCACAACAGAAGGCGGTGCAAAGTATCTTTTTCAACTGTTTCCAGGTGGACCGGTCACACAAGGTTGTCAGTTAGCCGGTATCCAGGTGCCAAAAGACGCATCGGATGGCTCTTTCGGTTATATTGTTTAGTGTCCACGATGTGTTTTTGGCGGTGATGTCGACTCTGTAATTATTTCAAGGAGGGCGTACCTATGCATATTCGTAGCACAACAGATCCAATTAACCTGCACGACGTTCCTGATCCCGAAAATCACCCCTGTGTCTATGATGGTGATGGTGATAACGGACTCGAAATCTATTTCGAGTCAGAAGCCAATCGCCAGTTGTATCTGCATATGTCCAATGATGGCATCATTGCGCTCAAAGGTGATGATTCCGACGACTACGTTGCGGAAGGCTAGGCCTCAGGCTGTATGAGCAGCTGCTACTCTGTCATGTCATAGTGGCAGGAAAGGTCAGGACAACCGTTTCATATCCCGCGAAGACAGGAGGTGTGAGATGAAACGCAGACTCTATTACCTGTTTCCAGATGTACCTCATGCACAATCATTACAACGGGATTTATCTACACTGGCAATACCTGGAATGAGCGTGCACACCCTGGTCGACGAGCAATCCCGGTTTAACGGGACTGGTGATATTCATACTCTGGCGGAGACCGATCGAGATGCCGTGAGGGAGTGGTATCTGTGGCGTATTAATCTGGCGATCTTTTTTCTGGCGCTGGTGACGTTTGTGGTTATGCTGGTGACGTCGCCGTCATTGTATCTCATACTGCCTGCACTGGTGATGGCAGCCAGCTTCGCTGCCGGTTTGTATTTCACCCTGCATATCCCTAATGTGCATCAGGATGAATTTAACCATGCCATCCATCACGGCGAGGTGCTGATGATGGTGGATGTTCCTACGGCTGAGATCAATAAAGTTGACCAGCATGTTCATCGTTTACATCCAGAGGCATTAGCCGGTGGTGTAGGTTGGGCCGCCTGATTGCAGGATTCATCCTTGGTTACCAGAAGGCCTGCCAGTACACGCCGGGGTTACACTCTGTCTTCCCACCTGCTGTCAGGCTGCTCTCTCCAGGTTTGCCAGACCCCCTGCTGGAGAGAACCATCCGGGTTTCAGCCAGAGCAATACCGGATAACCAGCAGGCTTGCGAATATCGCCCCAAAGAATTGCGATAACACCCTGCCTGGACAGGATTGTCATGCACATTTCCTATCACTTTCGGCTATAATGCGCGCCCGTTGCCCGGGGCAGTAGGCCCAGGGTAGCTGTATGCCCCGGGTCGTGGTCAGGGGCCGTAGAGACACATTGACCAAATATCCAAAATATATAGAGTAAACAGGACTATGACCGATTTAGCCAAGTACAGAAATATAGGTATTTTTGCCCACGTGGATGCCGGTAAAACCACGACAACGGAACGCATTCTCAAACTCACCGGCAAGGTCCACAAGATCGGCGAAGTGCACGATGGCGCGGCCACTACCGACTTCATGGACCAGGAGCGCGAGCGCGGCATCACTATCCAGTCTGCGGCTACGTCCTGTTTCTGGAAAGACCACCGTTTCAACATCATCGACACACCGGGACACGTGGATTTCACCATCGAGGTGTACCGTTCGCTGAAGGTTCTCGATGGCGGTATCGGTGTTTTCTGTGGCTCCGGCGGTGTGGAGCCCCAGTCCGAGACCAACTGGCGTTATGCCAACGAATCCGAAGTGGCACGGGTCATTTTTGTCAACAAGCTCGACCGCATGGGTGCGGATTTTTACCGCGTCGTGGCCCAGATCGAGAAGGTGTTGGCCGCGCGTCCGCTGGTCATGGTGCTGCCTATTGGTATCGAAGAGAACTTCAAGGGCGTGGTCGACCTGCTGAGCCGTAAGGCCTGGATCTGGGACGATTCCGGTGACCCCATGAATTACAAGATCGAAGAGCCGCCCGCCGACATGAAGGACAAGATCGAGGAGTGGCGTGAAAAGCTCATCGAGACTGCCGTTGAAGAAGACGACGATCTGATGGAGAAATACCTGGAAGGTGAGGAGCCCTCTGTCGAAGACATCAAACGCTGTATCCGTAAAGGCACCATTGCCCTGCATTTCTTCCCGACCTACTGTGGTTCGGCCTTCAAGAACAAGGGCGTACAGCTGGTGCTGGACGCCGTGGTGGATTACCTGCCGGATCCGACCGAAGTCACCCCGCAACCGGAAGTGGACATGGAAGGCAACGAGACCGGCAGTTTTGCCACGGTCGATGCCAGCAAGCCCCTGCGCGCTCTGGCTTTTAAGATCATGGACGACCGTTTCGGGGCGCTGACCTTTATCCGCGTCTATTCCGGCAAGCTGGAGAAGGGCACAACTGTGCTCAATACCTTCACCGGCAAGACCGAGCGTATCGGCCGGATCGTGGAGATGCACGCTGACGAACGGATCGAATTGAATGGCGCCCAGGCTGGTGACATCGTCGCAGTGATTGGCATGAAGAACGTGCAGACTGGCCATACCCTGTGCGACCCGGATAACCCGGCGACCCTGGAACCCATGGTGTTCCCGGATCCCGTGATCTCCATCGCCGTGGCCCCCAAAGACAAGGGTGCCGCTGAAAAGATGGGTATTGCCATCGGTAAGATGGTCGCGGAAGACCCCTCATTCCGGGTTGAAACCGACGAAGACAGCGGCGAGACCATCCTCAAGGGGATGGGCGAGCTCCATCTTGACATCAAGATCGACATCCTCAAGCGCACCCACGGCGTTGAGGTAACGGTGGGTAAACCCCAGGTGGCCTACCGCGAAACCATCACCCAGCGGGTGGAAGACAGCTATACCCACAAGAAACAGACAGGTGGCTCCGGTCAGTACGCCAAGATCGACTATGTCATCGAACCAGGTGAACCGGGTAGTGGTTTCGTGTTTGAATCAAAAGTGACTGGCGGTAACGTCCCTCGGGAATTCTGGCCGGCGGTGGAGAAAGGCTTCAAGAACAGCCTCGACCGCGGTGTGCTGGCGGGTTTCCCCTGCCTGGACTTCAAGGTTGCCCTGATGGATGGTGCCTACCACCCGGTGGACTCCTCTGCCATCGCCTACGAACTGGCGGCGGGCGCAGCCTATCGCCAGAGTATCCCCAAGGCCGGCCCACAGTTGCTGGAGCCAATCATGAAGGTGGACGTGTTTGCACCGGAGGCCAATGTGGGTGACGTGATCGGTGACCTCAACCGCCGTCGTGGCATGATCAAATCCCAGGAACCCAGCAGCACCGGCATTCGCATCAAGGCCGAGTGTCCGCTGTCCGAAATGTTTGGCTACATTGGTGACCTGCGGACCATGACCTCTGGTCGTGGCCAGTTCTCCATGGAGTTCTCCCATTACCTGGCGTGCCCCAAGAACGTGGCTGATGAGGTGATCAAAGAAACCCTGGAGCGCAATAAGAAGAAGTAATTCCTTTCTTTTGCAATGCAGTAAACAAAAAGGCCGGTCAGTGACCGGCCTTTTTTTATATGCCTCGAACTCGATGCATGAAGCCACTTTAAGGCTTGAGTTTAACGCCATTGATCGTACCGGGTGGAGCCGTGTCCGGTGTTTTGCCGGGTGCCGGTGCAAAACTTTCGTTGGCAGTCTTCATCCACTCGGTAAATTCCTGGCGTTGTTGTTTATTGGCCATCAACCACCAGAATTTAAGGCGTTTGACCGGGTCTTCATTTACGGCAGTATCTGCGCTGAGTTGCGGTGTTACTGCAGGTGTAGTAACAGTTTTGGTCATTTGAGCTGATGCAGGTGCCGTGGTATTACCCAGTTTAGCCGCTACAATTGCATCCAGATTACGGATTTTGTATGACTCATACTGTTGTCCACTATTCACATCGATCAACCTAGCATGAAACTCGGATAGGTAGTTTGTAGCCTGTTCGTAATCGCGTGGTACTTTATAGCGAAGCTCGTAGGTCTTGCCTGCTTCGAATCTGGCATCTACGCCTATCAGTTTGGATTTGACCAACATCCCGGCGTCGATGGGCCCCCAGAACAGTTCGTAACGAAATGCAATAAGATGATGGCCTGGTGTAAGTTGTACCTCGTATGTACCGGTTTCTTTAGAAGGTGATTTCACGTCTTTGCCATCGATGGAAAGTACCGTAATCGCGGCAGGTACAACCACGATCGCCAGTTGATCTTTGGGGAGTGCTGGTCCTGAGTAGAATTTTACAGGCCCGGTCGCGGAACACGCCATGAGTAGAACAGATGAGAATAGGAGCAAGGACAGCGTACGATAAGACATTTCGATTCCTCTTTATTTATAAAAACGGCGAGCAGGTGGCGATGTGTCGATATTTTGTCCGCACATCATAGCAAAATTGTTTAATTGTGTTGGTGCCAGACGATGCCACAAGTGGCGTGATGTGGCCAGTGGTAGTGCATATCGTACTGATATAGTGTGTATACCGTATAAATTACCCCTGACTTATGCACCTAGATAATATTATTTTCGCAAAATCAATAAGATATAAGTCCTGCCGTTATCAGTTCAGTTATGTTATAAATTCAGCGCATTCAAAAGCAGTGATCCATCTATACCACCTTAGGGGACAATTATGAATCATAAAAAATACCGTAACACTTTACTTCGCCTTTTTCTTCCCGTTTTGCTTCTGAGCTGGTTCAGCACAGGAACCGCACTTGCCGCTGATACCTATTACAAACCATTTGTGTTGGCTTCAGTCGATAGCAATACGGATATGACTGCAGTTGTGGCATCGGTGAAGAAAAAACTGACCGACAATGGATTTGAAGTTGTTGGCAGTTATTCACCGTACGATACCGCGACAATCATAATCGTGACAAATGCATCATTAAAACAAAATGCCGCAAACTCGGATTTCGGTGTGTTTGGCGCCATTGAGCGCGTGGCGGTTACCAAAGCCAAAGATGGCATGCAAATCTCCTATACCAATCCCATCTATATGGCGAACGTCTATCGTATGAAATCGGATATGACCGACATCTCCGATACACTGGCGAAAGCCCTGGGTCGTGAAAAGGAGTTTGGTTCGAAGAAGGGCCTGACCAAGGAAGAGTTACGCGATTATCACTATAAATGGTTAATGCCATATTTCGATGATCGCCTGAAACTGGCTTCTTATCCTGATTATCAGTCTGCAATTAAAGCGGTGGAAAAGAACCTGCAAAATAACAAACCGAAAGCCAGCCAGGTCTACCGTGTCGATTTGCCGGGCAAACAGGAAACCATTATCGGACTGAAGATCCCGGGAGTGCTGGGCACGGAGTGCGCCGGTGGCAAGTACATTATGTCGCGCATTGATTTCAAGGATATCAAGTCCACTGCACATCTGCCGTATGAGATCGTGATCAACAAGGGTCAGGTTGTCGGCTTGCCAGCAGAATTTCGTATTGCTATCAATTTCCCAGACCTGTCCATGATTGGCAGCAATAGTTTTGCCTCTATCATGTGTGCACCGGATGCGTACAAGACGGCATTGACAATTGTTGCCGGTGGCGATCTAAATAATTAATCGAAAATTTGCATTTCTCTGTGACTCAGCCGGGATATCCCGGCTGAGTTTTTCCTATCCAGCTAGTTACCAGCATTGAGCTGGATGTCCGCAATCTTTCCCAGGGCCTTCTGCATTTGTGCGACAGTCAGGTGCTTGGCATCCAGAGGATCTTCCCAGTGGCTGCAGACAAAACGACGAATTGCCGGTTGCCGATCAGAGTGAATACGCATTTCCGTTGAGTAGACCAACGCCATTGGCCCGCCGCCTTCCGTCATGCCAATGCCAATCTGGCTTGCTGCAAACTGCCATGACGTTTCACGCATCGCCACGTCTTCCAGTTGTTGACTATGCGTAATGATGAAGGTATCCGGTTTGATTACCTGGGTACGTTCAAGCACATCCCACGACAGGAACCAGCAGTGGGCATGCCAGTCATCTTTCTCTTTCGGGGTCACCACTTTGCCATATTGGATGTAAACCCGACCTGCATTGGGTGGAATTGTCAGTTCTTGTTTGAGTACCAGTTTGCTACCGTCAGGAATCCGAAAGTAGGGGGATGAAACAGGAACGGGTCCTGTTGCACATGCGGCAAGGGACAGTATGACCATCGCTAACAATAACCGGTACATTAGTAACCTCACCATTGCAATCATCAGAAAACGGTGTGCGCCAATATACTCCCGGCTTTCCTTGCGTCAAGCGTAACTGTTGACCAGGATCAGTTTCGTGTTTATTCCCAGCGGAATAGCCAGGCACCTACGATCAAAAAGACAATGGTTTGGCCAATAAGTACGAGCAGGTGCGAGGAGATATCGCCGAGACCAGCACCATCGATCATGATGGCCCGTGTAGCCGCGGTGACGTGGGTCAGGGGCAGGATTTGTGCAAATTTCTGCATAATCGGGTTGGTGCCCTCCAGGGAGAACCAGACACCAGAGAGAAACATCATGGGCCAGCTGAGCAGGTTTAACAGACCACCGGCGGTCTCTTCGCTGCGCACACGTGCGGCTATGATCAACCCCAGACTAATCAGATTGATAGCGCCCAGGGTAAATACCAGGAATAAACTCAGGTGCGAACCATACATGGCATACCCGATAAAGTAATTGGTGCCATAGAAAATAAAAATGGTAATGGCCACGATCAGCAACAGGCGCGAGACAATTTGTGCGCCCAGGTATTCCAGTGCCGTCACCGGTGTCGCCTGGAGTCGCTTTAGCATGCCATTCTTACGATAACGCACAATGACATAACCGACACCGAACAGGGCACTGAACATCATGTTCATGGACAGAATGCCCGGTATGACCCAGTCTACGTAGCGGATCTCTCTGCCTCTCACGGTTTGCTTGTGCAGGGTGGATTTCAGGCTGGCCTGCATTATCTTTTCCACCAGATAGCCTTTGGGCGATTGATTATTGATCCAGTACCTGTTGTTAGCAGCGTCGATCAACATATCGAGTTGGTGGCGTTCGACCTTGACGATGGCCCTGTTCAGATTGCGAATCGGAATAAATTCGATGTACTTGGTCTGCTGAAACGCGCCTATGGCAGGGTTGTGTGCCTGTACATTGGCGATCCCGACTTTATATTGGTCGGCATACTTGCCAGTAAAGGTAAAGGCGAAACCAAGCTCAATCAGCACGCGCATAATGATATTCCAGCTGACCGAAGAACGAACGCGCATGAACTCCTTGTTACGAGTG
>JBECKZ010000262.1:0-4691 GCA_040235555.1 Thiohalomonadales bacterium
ATGTTACCCAGCGCTAGTTCTGATTCCAGCCACAGCACATTAATGATGCCACAAGCTACCGCCAGTAACACACCCAGGATCCACGCGAAGTACCACATGAGTTTATCCTCCTTAGTACGCTGAATGCGTGTTGTCGCGAATTTGCTGTACTGTTACCCGTCCCCACATCGCACGATAAGTCCAGACGGTGTAAGCCAGGACAATTGGCACAAAAACCACTGCGGCCCAGAACATGATCGTCAAGGTGTGCAGGCTTGATGAAGCATCCCAAATGGTGAGACTGGCATTGGGTTCACTGCTTGAAGGCATGATAAATGGGAACAGTGAGAAACCGGCAGTCAGGATGACCCCGGCGATACTAAGTCCGCTGCTGATAAAACCCAGACCGGGATGGTTTGCTCGGGACAGGACCAGCGTAACCAGGGCCCCGAGAAAACCAAGCAAGGGGGCGATTGTTATCCAGGGATACAAACGATAGTTCGCCAGCCAGGAGGTGCCACCTGCTGTAACCTGTTTGGCCAGTGGATTGGGTAAAGCATTCAGTGCGGGCATGGAAGTTATGCGGTAACCATGCATGCCATAGCCTACCCACAAACCGGCGACTGCGAAGCTGAGTATCAAAATAACCGCAGTGATGGGTACGGTTGCCCGCGCACGTTGTGCGATCGGGTTATCGGCGCGCAATTGCAGCCATAATCCGCCATGCATGGCAAGCATCGCTGCGCTGGTTACCCCGCATAACAGTGCAAAGGGATTGAGTAATTCCCAAAACGAACCGGTATAGGTTGGTCGCAGAAATTCGTCGTACTGAAACGGCACACCGCGTAACAGGTTACCGAAGGCTACGCCAAACACCAGCGCCGGGACAAATCCACCCGCAAACAATCCCCAGTCCCAGGCATTGCGCCACCTTGGATCTTCGACCTTGCTGCGATAATCGAAACCCACCGGCCGGAAGAACAAGGCAAACAATACCAGCAGCATGGCAATGTAAAAACCGGAAAAGGCTGCCGCATAGACTGCTGGCCATGCCGCAAAAATAGCGCCACCGGCAGTGATAAACCAGACCTGGTTACCGTCCCAATGCGGCCCAACGGTATTGATGATCACACGACGCTCCTCATCATTCTTACCAAGGAATGGCAGCAAGATGCCAACACCCATATCAAAGCCGTCGGTAACTGCAAAGCCAATCAAGAGGACGCCTATCAGGACCCACCAGACAAGTTTTAAAGTTTCGTAATCGAGGATCATGGTTCGGGGCTCCTAGGTGTTGAGGGGTTTTTGTGGTTGTGTCGAGGGCGTGGAGGCACCGCCTTGTTCCAGGGCGTAGCGACCGGTATGTAGACTGCTCGGGCCTAGTCTTGCGTAATGGAACATCAGATACAGCTCGATCACCAGGAGCAGGGTATAGAAACCAATGAAACCGGAAATCGAAAACCACAAATCGCCGCGCTGCAAAGTGGAAGTGCTCAGATAGGTCGGTAATACTTCACCAATTGACCAGGGTTGCCGACCGTACTCAGCCACAAACCAACCAAGTTCGGCGGCTATCCAGGGCAGGGGGATTGACCACAGTGCGAGTTTGAGCAGCCAGCGTTTCCTGCCAACCTGACGCTTGGCGCAAAAATAAAAGCTGGCAGCAAAGATGAATAGCATCAGAAAGCCACATGCCACCATGATGCGGAAAGACCAGAACAAGGGAGCGACCTTGGGTATGGTGTCACGAGCCGCCTGCTGGATTTGCGCTTCGGTAGCATCGACCACGTTCGGGGTATAGCGTTTGAGCAGCAGGCCATAACCAAGGTCGTCTTTGACGCGATTAAAAGCCTGTTTGTCCGCATCACTATAATTACCGCTGCGAAGTTTTTGCAGCAGCCGATACGCACCGATACCGTTGCGAATGCGCTGCTCGTGCTCCTTAATCAAATCCTTGATGCCGGTGATTTTCTGGTCAGTAGAACGGGTTGCAATCAGACCCAGTACATACGGTATCCTGATGGCATAATCGGTGCTCTGGGTATTAGAGTTGGGGAAACCGAACAGGGTAAAACTGGCAGGGGCCGGTCGGGTGTCCCATTCCGCCTCGATCGCGGCCAGCTTTGTCTTTTGTACATCCCCGACCTCATAACCGCTTTCATCACCCAGAACGATCACAGAAAGCACCGAGGCCAGACCAAATCCGGCAGCCACGGCGAAAGAACGCCTGGCAAAGGCCATGTCACGACTTTTCAGTAAATAATACGCACTGATACCGAGAACAAACATGGAACCGGTAACATAACCGGCCGCAACCGTGTGCACGAATTTGACCTGTGCCACCGGATTGAACAACAGGGCAGCGAAGTGTGTCATCTCCATACGCATGGTTTGAAAATTGAATTCTGCTCCGACCGGGTTTTGCATCCAGGCGTTGGCAATCAGGATCCACAATGCCGACAAATTCGATCCAAGCGCAGTCAGAAACGTCACCATCAGGTGCTTGCGTTTACTCAAACGATCCCAACCGAAGAAAAACAGTCCGATGAAAGTAGACTCCAGAAAAAAGGCCATCAGGCCTTCGATGGCCAGCGGGGCACCAAAGACATCGCCGACATAATGGGAGTAATAGGCCCAGTTAGTGCCGAATTGAAATTCCATGGTGATGCCGGTGGTTACCCCCAGTGCAAAGTTGATCCCGAACAGCTTGCCCCAGAAACGGGTCATGTCCTTGTAGATTTCGCGGCCGGTCATGACATACACCGATTCCATGATGACCAGGATAAAGGAAAGACCGAGTGTCAGCGGGACAAACAAAAAGTGATACATGGCTGTCAGTGCGAATTGCAGGCGCGACAAATCGACAATCGACTGATCAATCATTTAGGCGTCTCCTCAGACGGATGAAGCGGGGACAGGGCAGGGCCCACGACATGTGCGCTGACCTGCGGGGTATGGATGCGCCGGGTATCGGGAACATGAAAAAACGCCCACCACAGCAGAGTGATTAAAATAACCTTGAGCACCAGGATGAGCGTGATTTCCCGGGCCAACGACTGTTGCCACCAGGCAGTGCGATTGACAGGTATCTCCCGCAACCGAGGCATCAGCTCAGATGTGTGACTCATGGTGCGAACTCCTGGACTGCGTGAAAAGGTATTGAACCTGACAGCCACCAGGGACACATTGACTTTTGTCAAGGCCAGGGGCATTCCTGACTAAATCAGTTACAAAACGCTAGGCATTCTCTTAATTTCACACAGCGGTCGTACCATCTGATGGGTGGATAAAAACCGGGGAAGTTCGACATTCAATCAACATTTACAGGGTTTTAGATAAGCAAAGCATATAAAGTAAGCTTATGAACCGCGACTGAGTTAGATTGTATTTGTGGCCAGCCACACCATACCTTCGGCGACGATACCAGGCAAACTTGCATTAATACCACGATGGCCATGTGTACCAAGGATAATCAAGATCTATGGGCCAGGCGTCGATCTCATGACAGATTGCCTCAGGAATTCGTTGGTCAAGGTTATTGAATTCGACCACGTTTGTCTCTGTCTTGACGCCCATCCCGGTTGCCGTTGTTGTGGCCGTATCTATTGATATCGCGGCCAGTCTTGATTATTTCCCGAAGTTAAACTGTACCATTTGTTCAATAAATTACAGTGAAACATCGAAGTTGATCGACTGTCTAAAGTTATGATTTCAATAAGCGAAATCAATAGGAGGTGTAACATGGAAACGAAACAACGATGGCAGGACTGGATTAATCTGATCCTTGGTATCTGGTTGTTCATTACACCATTTGTCGGCATGGAAATGGTGAGCAGTACAGCTGCATGGAATGGTTATATCTTCGGCGTTATCGTCGTTGCGCTCTCAATCTGGGCCCTGGCTCAGCCGCGAGCCTGGGAAGAATGGATCAATCTTGTGATTGGCGTCTGGCTGATCCTTGCACCATTTGTTCTTGGTTTTACCACGGAAACCACAGCGATGTGGAATCATATCGTGGTGGGTGTGGTTGTCGGTATTGACGCATTGTGGGCCGCTCTGGCAAATCCGCGGCCGATGCAGCATGCCTGAAATATAACATGAACGAATAAAACAAGAAGGTAATGGACGTTTCACTTATGGAAACGCCCATTACCAGGTACAAGCCAGATAAATTTTCTATTGTATATTTAGGACGGCCGCGCCCTGCACCTGGCCATGGCGCAGATCTTCCAGCGCCTGGTTGGCATCTTCCAGCGCATAGGTCTGGACACTGGTATGTACCGGTACTTCGGGAGCAATTTTCAGAAACTCTTCACCGTCACGCCGGGTGAGATTGGCAACGGAGCGCAGCACCCGTTCTTCCCATAACAAGCGATAGGGAAACGAGGGGATGTCGCTCATGTGGATGCCACCGCTCACCACCACGCCGCCTTTGCGCGTAGCGCGCAAGGCCTGAACCATCAAGTCGCCCACTGGCGCGAAGATTAGTGCTGCATCCAGTAATTGCGGTGGCAACTCATCGGAATCACCGACCCAGATCGCACCCAGGCCGCGCGCAAAATCCTGTGCAGCTTTGTCTCCGGGACGGGTGAAGGCATAAAGTTCTTTACCTTGAAAGTGAATAACTTGTGCAAGTATATGCGCTGCGGCACCGAAGCCATAAATACCAACCCGCTGTACATGTGGGCCGGCCAGGCGGTAAGTGCGATAAC
>JBECKZ010000002.1:0-21236 GCA_040235555.1 Thiohalomonadales bacterium
GTTGCCTATCAGGACTTGGGCGAGGGAACGCCCGTAGTACTGGCGCGTTGTTCCAATACCAGATCCAATGAATAGGCATTACTACAAATTTCCTTGAGTAATAACTTACGAATCCCGGCGCCCGATCTCCTGGGGTACGGTAAATCAACTGGCTGGCTAAAAACGCGGCGAATTATCGTCAGCAGATCATGCAAATGGCTTGGCGGCCATAGTTGAATAAAACGGGGCGCCGGTTCACTTGATTGGACTTTCCTGTGGTGGCGCAGTCTATCTGGAATTCGCGTGGTGCCGTGAGTCCGTTTGCGCACATTGACTATTGCCTAGTTACTGGAACATCATTGTGATGGTTGAGTATAGGTAGCTTATTGTTTACTAAGTATATTTATCCAGTGAGTGTTAATCAAAATTTCTAATAAATCACATAAAATATAATAATTATAAGGACGGAACAGGGAAATCGGGTCGTGGATTGCGCATCGAGATTTACTCTGATACCGTCGATGGCTGTTTGTTACGCGGTAAATACACGTAAGTCGCCAAATCAGCTGGACCCATGTCGTCACTACTTACTTATCTTGAACCCTGGGAATTTTCCCCAACACTTGTGATCAGTTGCGTCGGGATTGCGGTCTTGTTCTGGCTCGGCATGCGCCAGCGCCGCAGGCAGGGAATAGCTACCGGTTTTTGGCGGACACTCAGTTTCTATCTGGGTTTGATCATGATTTATGCCGTCATGCATACCTATATCGATTATTTATCCCAACATATGTTTTGGGTGCATCGTGTGCAGCATTTGATTTTGCACCATCTGTCACCTTTTCTAATTGCACTAGCTGCGCCTCATGAAATTATTGCGCAAGGCCTGCCACAATCCTGGCGTACCAAGGTGTTGTCGCCAATGTGGAAAAGTATGCCGGTTCGTGCGACTTATCTATTTATACAGAGTCCGTTGGTCGCGCCATTGTTATTCGTCGGGTTAATTTATTTATGGCTGATGCCATCTATTCATTTCGATGCGATGCTCAGTGAAACACTTTATAAGATCATGAACTGGAGCATGTTACTGGATGGGTTATTGTTCTGGTGGCTGATTCTGGACAACCGCGCACCGCAGGATCATCGTACGATGCGATTTCCGCTTCGCATTTTGATTTTGTTTATTGTCATGCTGGTGCAAATAATCATTGGGGCTCATATCGCGCTATCTGACAAGGTACTTTACGATGTTTATAGCGTTTGTGGGCGTGCCTGGCCAATCAGTCCGATCACGGATCAAATCATCGGTGGGCTGACGACCTGGATCCCGGCTGCCATGATGAGTGTGATTGGCATCCTGTTGGTGATTCGGTTATGGATGCGGCATAGCGTCGCACAAGTCAGACTGGCTCCTGCGTTGGCCACGGAAAAATAAAAATCAAGAGGGTTGTTGTCACATGCTGCAGCTGAAATGGCGGTTGGGCTATCCCGTCCTTGGAATCATGTTGATATTGATATCCGCTTGCCACAGTGGCCCGCCCTGGCAAACAAAGAATATAACAGGTTTGATGCCAACACTGGCTTTTAGCCTGACCGAGGCCAATCGTGATACCCAGGTGCATGCAACGGATTACCGCGGCCACGTGGTACTGGTGTATTTTGGCTATACTCACTGTCCGGATGTCTGTCCCTTGACCCTCAGTCGTATCAAATCAACCCTGGCGAATCTGGGGGATGAGGCTAAGGATATACGAGTTTTATTTGTGTCGGTGGACCCGAAGCGCGATAGCTTGCCGGAGCTAAAGCGTTATACCGAATTCTTTGGACCAGAGGTACGGGGCTTGAGTGGTACGCAATCTGAATTGAGGAGATTGACCAAAAAATATCGGGTGACCTATGGCTACGACAAGCCTGATACGCACGGTAATTACAATGTCTCCCACAGCAGCGCCGTGTATGTTTTTGACCCGAAGGGTGAAGCACGATTGCTGATCCGCCCGAACGACTCTATTGCGGCTATGACTGCTGACTTGAAACGGCTACTTACCGAAAGCAGACATCAGCAGAGTTAAGCTGACGTAGTACATAACGTGAAATGGTAACGTGGAGCTGAGCTGATTAAAATCAAATTACATGTTTTGGTCTAGGTGTTGGCCTAAGATACTCGGAAATTGTCTCTGTTTTATGACAGACAACCCTACGTACACAGGGAAGGCATCTCGTATTGTATTAGTAACTAATTGTTTTTATGGCTAAATTTTTACATTTCTTATTGTTACAAGGACGTCATATAGAAGTCATCTAATTGTCATATTCGCTTGTTACCTTTCCCCCGATAAATATGATGAATCCAAGGGAGATATTCCTATGAACGTATCAAAACGTAGCTTGTTGGCAGGGCTGGCTCTGGCCATGACCGCTTCCATGGGCCTGGCGAGTGCTGAGCAAATCTCACAACTCAACGGCGCTGGGGCAACCTTTCCTTATCCTGTGTATGCCAAGTGGGCAGAGAAATATGCCAAGGACAAGGGTATTAAGCTCAATTATCAATCAATTGGTTCCGGTGGCGGCATCAAGCAGATCAAAGCCAAGACCGTGGACTTCGGTGCTTCTGATGCGCCACTGAAGGCCAAGGACCTCGATGCTGTCGGTCTGATGCAGTTCCCCATGGTCATGGGTGGTGTTGTGCCAGTTGTGAATGTGCCGGGTATCAAGGCGGGTGAGCTTAAAATTTCACCGGCGGTCCTGGCCGATATCTATCTGGGCAAGATCAAAAAGTGGGACGACAAAGCCATTCAAGCCGACAACCCGGGCCTGAAATTGCCTTCCAAGGCTATCACCGTGGTACATCGCTCTGACGGCTCCGGAACCACCTGGATTTATACCAACTATCTGACCAAGGTAAGCAAGACATGGGCAGAAAAAGTGGGTAACGACAAGGCGGTCGCCTGGCCGACTGGTGTAGGCGGCAAGGGTAATGAAGGTGTTGCTTCCTATGTTAAGCGTATCAAGGGTTCCATTGGTTATGTTGAATATGCCTATGCTCTGCAAAACAAGATGAGCTATGCCAAGTTGCGTAACCATGATGGTCTCTATGTAAGCCCGACCAGTGCCAGCTTCCAGGCTGCGGCTGCTAATGCGGACTGGAGCCATGCTCCCGGTTTCTATATGGTACTGACCGATCAACCGGGTAAAGCCAGCTGGCCGATCACTGGTGCGACCTTTATTCTGGTATACAAGAACCAGGACAAGCCGGCTGTTGGTAAAGAAGTCCTGAAGTTCTTCGACTGGTCATATCACCACGGTGGTAGCATGGCCGAGAGGCTGGATTATGTCCCGATGCCTGAGAAAGTGGTTTCGCTGGTCGAATCAACCTGGGCGAAGGAAATCAAGGGTGCTGATGGGAGTGCAGTCTGGACTGCCGATATGATTCAAAAGTAAGTCCTTGATTTTATAACTTAACTTGCGCAAAGGGGAAGGCAAATCTGCCTTCCCCTTTGTTGCATGGCCCTTTTTAAGAACGGTAAAATCTCGCAGTGACTAGTCCAACAACAAATACATTGGAAACGGGCGCGGCACCGACCTCCAAAAAGGTAAATGCTGATGCAATGTTTCGTAATCTTACCCGCCTGGCGGCGGGTTTGACCTTTTTGATCGTTATCGCAATCCTGATTTCCCTGGCTTACGGTGCTGCACCCGCCTTACACAAATTCGGCCTTGGCTTTTTATATAACACCCATTGGAACCCGGTCACGGAGCAGTTTGGTGGTGCGCCCGCGATCATGGGGACCCTGATTACCTCGTTTCTTGCATTATTATTTGCGGTGCCGCTGAGTTTCGGTATCGCCCTCTACATTAATGAACTGGCACCGACATGGTTGAAACGACCCATTAGTACCGCAATCGAATTGCTGGCTGCGATTCCCAGTATTATCTATGGTATGTGGGGCCTGTTCGTGTTTGCGCCCTGGTTTGCCGATAACATCCAGCCCTGGGTAACGGAACATACCAGTGGCATTCCCATTCTTGGGGCATTGTTTGATGGTCCGCCAATGGGCATCGGCATGTTCACGGCGAGCCTGATCCTCGCGATCATGATTACACCGTTTATCACTGCGATCATGCGTGAAGTGTTTGGTCTGGTTCCCTCCGTTCTGAAAGAGAGCGCTTACGGCCTGGGGGCGACCACCTGGGAAGTGAGCTGGAATGTGGTGTTACCGTATACCCGAATCGGTGTGGTAGGTGGGATCATGCTCGGCCTGGGTCGGGCGCTGGGTGAGACCATGGCGGTGACCTTCGTGATTGGTAACGCGCATAACATCAGCGCTTCGTTATTCATGCCGGGAGGAACGATTTCGTCAACCCTGGCCAATGAATTTACCGAGGCTGTTGGGGATGTCTACACCTCATCCCTGTTTGCCTTAGGTATGGTCCTGTTTTTGGTAACCTTTGTGGTCCTGGCATTTTCCCGCCTGTTAATCCTGCGCCTGGAGAAAAAGGCCTCGAGGGCACCGGGATAAGCCTATGTTGACTATTTACGCCCGTCGCCGCCTGACCAATATCATCGCCCTGACGTTGTCGATGATTGCGACGATTAGTGGTCTGTTCTGGTTATCCTGGTTGTTGTGGACCTTGCTGAGTGCGGGGATAGCAGGTATCAATCCCGCTTTGTTTACCCAGATCACGCCCCCACCGGGAAGCGATGGTGGTTTGAGCAATGCCATCGTTGGCAGTCTGATCCTGACCGTAGGTGGAGTCGTCATCGGGGCACCGATTGGTATCCTGGCCGGGACCTACCTGGCGGAGTTTTCACGTGAATCTAAAATCGCGCACGTCGTGCGTTTTATCAACGACGTGTTGTTGAGTGCACCTTCCATCATCATCGGTGTCTTTGTGTACGAGCTGGTCGTGGTCAACTCGGGGCACTTCTCGGCCTGGGCGGGCATCCTGGCGTTAGCCTTTATCGTCCTGCCGGTTGTGGTGCGCACGACCGAGGACATGTTACGTCTGGTGCCCAACACGATGCGCGAGGCCGCAGCGGCTCTGGGGGCGCCACAATGGAAAGTCACCATGATGATCGTCTATCGTGCCGCCCGTACCGGTATACTGACCGGTATCCTGCTTGCGGTTGCGCGCATCAGTGGTGAGACTGCACCGCTGTTATTTACCGCATTGAATAACCAGTTCTGGACTACATCTCTGTCACAACCTATTGCCAATCTGCCAAACGTCATCTTCCAGTTTGCCATGAGTCCTTACGAAGATTGGCATCGTCTGGCCTGGGCTGGTGCATTGCTCATAACTGCTGCCGTACTAATATTAAATATTGTGGCGCATAGCGTGCTGCGCCACAAACAACACTCCAACTAGCCGATGAAAAACGACATGAATGACATAGATATAGCGATTCCAACCATGGAAACGACACAGGAAACGTCTGAAAGAACTTCGAGTGATGCTGTTTCGAATAAGTTGGAAGTGCGGAATCTCGAATTTTACTATGGCAATTATAAGGCACTACACGATGTCAATCTGACGATACCCGAAAAGCAGGTAGTAGCATTTATTGGTCCATCGGGGTGCGGTAAATCAACCCTGTTGCGCGCGTTTAACCGGATCTACGAGATGTATCCCAAGCAGCGCAGCACCGGCGAAATCCTGCTCGATGGTGAAAACATCCTGGATAAAAAATACGATTTGAACCGGCTGCGAGCCCAGGTCGGGATGGTCTTTCAGAAACCGACACCGTTTCCCATGACCATTTATGAAAACATTGCCTTTGGTGTACGTTTATACGAACGCTTGTCGCGAAGCGCAATGATCGAACGGGTGGAATGGGCCTTGCGCAAGGCAGCACTCTGGGATGAAGTAAAGGACATGTTACAGCGTGACGGGACCCAACTCTCAGGTGGCCAACAGCAACGTCTGTGTATTGCTCGTGCGATCGCCGTGAAACCAGATGTCCTTTTGCTGGATGAGCCAGCATCGGCACTTGACCCGATCTCCACACTCAAAGTTGAAGAATTGATTGCGGAACTCAAGACCGATTACACAATTGTCATCGTGACCCATAATATGATGCAGGCAGCCCGGGTATCCGATTTAACAGCCTTTATGTATCTGGGCAAGTTAATCGAGTATGACAACACCGACAAGATCTTTACCAACCCGTCAGTCAAGGCCACTGAGGATTACATCACCGGTCGCTACGGATAACCACCTGAGTCTGGAATCTACCGCAGGACGTGTTATGCCTGTCGGTACTATTTGAATTTTCTATAGTTTACCCACCAATCATTAAGCAAGATTATTGGTATTCCTGGATGCGCTACACTGGTCGGCGTTGGGTAGCCGGTTTCGTTCTATACTGAAATGAGTAAATCACGGGAATTGTGCTCATGCGTGCCCGTTGGATTGCCACAATATTCTGTATCTACTTACTTGTGCCAGGCTGGGTTGCAGCAGGTGAAGCCCAATTTGTGCAAACACCCTACAGTGCACAGAAGGTTGTATTTGATTTTTACTTCGATGAGCCAGCCAAAATAAATAGTGCCTTATATTGGATTCGCTCGCTTCTTAATCCCCTGATGGATGCGCCATATAATCAGGCCCCGGAATTCATGGATATCATCGTTGTGATCCATGGTACCGAGATCGTTACTGTCGCTAAGAAAAATTACGCTAAGTACAAGAACGCAGTGGAACGCATGCGCTACTATCACAGTCTCGGTGTGAAATTTAAGGTCTGCAATCTGGCGGCAGAAGATTATGGCTACACCCGCAAGGACTTTGATGACTTTGTCGAAATAGTCCCCTCAGCCATTACTGAACTGGCGCACTGGCAGTTGCAGGGGTATGCCCTGATTAAGCCCGAAGTCTTCAGTAAAAAACACTCGATCGAAGACATTCGCTGATATTACAGCCTCGATTTTATCTCCATTCACGCGGTCATCCGAGACACATCGATTTTGGGTCATCCTCCAGGCTATTCGAACTACAAGTTACAGCCCTCTTTGACACGATTCAACTATAGAGCGTCAATATATTGGTTTGTTGGGTCAAAACTAGCCATATCGCGATAGCTTCGCTGTTGATTTATCACCGTGAGAGAGTAGATAAGTGAATTCTGACTAACCATTGAGGAAAATATTTAGACAGTATTAGTCTCCAGACAAATCATACTGTTGTAATAAGCCAACACTCAGGGCCTTTATGTCCCTTTAGTTGATGTGGATCAACACTATTGATGCATATTCCTGACTTCAGTTTTGGTGATTTGGGGTATAGTTTTGATACGGATTTTTGCAAAAAAACAACATGAGTCAGGAGGCTTTCTCATGAAACATAACAAGCTGTATATGGGTCTTTTGGTGGGTACGATGGCCACTGGTCTGCTGGTTAACCAGGCCGAGGCGGTGCCCAGTTTTGCCAGACAAACCGGGATGGCGTGCGCGGCGTGCCATACTGTCTTCCCGGAACTCAACGCTTTCGGACGCTCATTTAAACTCAATGGTTATACTTTGACCGGTATCAAGCAAGTTGAAGCCAAGGAGACATCCGCAGCCAGTAGCCTGCAGTTCAATCAGATCCCACCATTATCCGCGATGCTAGTGGTATCAGCTACCAATAGCAAAGTTGCTGATGGTGCTGTTCAGGATCCCAGGACGAACTTCAGTTTGCCGGATGAGCTGAGTTTCTTCTTTGCCGGTGAGATTTCACCCCACATGGGCTCCTTCATCCAGATAACCATGGCGCCGGCTGATGGTTCTGGATTTGCCATTGATAACACGGATATTCGGTATGCCAATCATGCAGGTAATGTCACCTATGGTATCACCCTGAATAACAGCCCGACGGTTCAGGACCTGTGGAATTCCACGCCGGTTTGGGGCTTCCCCTTTACGCACGGCGCAAGTGTGACTGCTCCGCTGGTCGCCGACGGTCTCGGTCAGAACGTTGTTGGCCTGGGTGGGTACGCCGACTGGGGTAATGGCATTTATACCGAGCTGAGTCTGTATCGTCATACGAATCCTTTTGATTCAGCAGGTGACTATACAGGTAATACAGGGAATCAGGTGCGCATAGAAGGTAGTGCGCCATATGTACGACTGGCTTGGAACAAGACCTTCAGCGGCGGTGACTATCTGATGATTGGTGCCTATGGTATGTCAACCAAGCTTGTTGACGATGTGACCTATGCGGGTCCTACCGACAAGTATGATGATACGGCTATCGATGCACAGTATGAACATCAGCTGTCCAACAACAATATGATCAGTGTGCATGCCAGTTATACTAACGAGAAGCAGACACTGGATTTGTCTAGCCCAGGTGATGCGCCAACCCTGAAAAGTGCAAAGCTGGATGCAATCTATCATTGGGGTTACCATGCGACAGCAACATTAGGTTATATAAACAATAGCGGATACAACTCAGCTTATGATGATACGGCCTATACTGCGCAATTCAGTTATCTGCCCTGGCAGAACACCAAATTCACTGCCCAATATGTTTCTTATTCAAAATTAGGTGGGCAGACGGGTAGTGCTGCATCAGATAATAACACCGCGCTACTACAAGCATGGTTGATGTGGTAAGAAAAACGCAATGAAATCGTATTTCACAGCCTAACCTACGCTGTGTAAATACAAGAAGGGTGGTGACAGGACCGTCACCACCCTTTTTATTTTTCAGATATGTCTGAGTTTTACAAGGTGCAATGCAGGTAACATATTGACAGGTCTGTATTGCTTCTTGAATCTATTAAAATTATCAACAATACTCTAACTAATCTGTTGGCGCCGGCAGGGTTCCTCAGAGATTCATTATAAAACATTCCCCAACAACGACTACAACCTACGATGGAGGATTACATGCGATTCGCAAAAACTTTTATATTTAGTATGGGTCTCTTTGTCATTTCTGCGGTAACCATGTTGAATTCAGTCGAGGCAGCCGGTTATGTAAAACTTACCGGTACACACTTCAGTATGGATGTACCGGCTAGCTGGAAACCGGCATACAAGGATATTGATAATAAGTTGTTGATGATTTATTTCACACGACCGAAGACTGATACCGCACTCGAGGGTGTATATCTTCGAAAGGTACAGAATGCCACTTTTAGCCTTGCAGATTTTAAAAAATGGCGAATCGCTGCGGAGGCCAAACGGTATGAGGGTAAAGATTTTAAAGTAACTAAAGAGAAAGAATTGAAGATTGGCGGTGAAAAAGGCAATTTCCTTGAAACTACCTGGATGGACGGGGGCAAACACTACGTTAAATATACGGCGCAGTACTTAAAGAATGGCAACCAATATATGGTTGTTCTACACGGTGTTGTTGGCAAGGTTAACAAGAAAGTCTTTGATCATGCAGTGAAAACATTTTCTGTTGTGACTACCAAATAATTTAATACAGGTAATACGGGGGTAGAGCATGTTCCACCCCGTATACCATTTACATATCATTCAAATAGGATTTAGCTTCTTCACCTGGATTGGAAAGCCCGGATACTCGCCAGGCATTAAGGCAGGATTCAAACAGATTGTGAATCCAGTGCTTTGGCTTGTCGTTGTCACGACAGATGTTGCTCATGGCAGGTGCAACGCCGAAGCGGTCATAATAATTTCGTAATGCATATATTGCTACCCAGTGTTCCGCACCGAGTTGTATATTCAGACGTTCGGCGACTTCCTCAGCAATTTCTTCGTTCCACTGAGATGGATCGATGATCAGACCATCTTCATCGAAATCCGGAAATGTTGGGGTATGGCTCACAACTGTCATGAGACCTCCTTACTGGCACTTGCATGCCAGGGTGGTTTTGATTCTTGCCTCCTGACAAGTATAGTCAATGATGCAGCCTGCGATCAGTGTCTCTGAAAAAAGGAATTTTTAGATAGTAGTGATACGGATTACACGGATATGTGCAGCACTAAAGGTGAAAAGCAACCATTTGATTATTAAAAACTTATTCACAGGTATGTCAGCGATGCCAGCCAAAACCAGAAATTTGATAAACAGCAATATTAGGTCTATAAAATTTTATTGTTATCTGTAAATACGATTGCCGGCCTGCCCTCAATAAATATGGCAGTACAGTTTTATGCTACAAGAAAAATGAACTATGTTCACATACAGACTGATAAGCACAAGTCAGTGAAGGCGTATAATTAATGAAGAAGTATAAACTTTCCAGCGGATTGGGATAGCAAACTGGTGAACTTTCATATCCATCATATGAATGATTTCATCTCGAATAACTTTGGGGACGCTGATGTTGAAATCACTACCAAGCTTGCGGCGAGCATTACCGGAAATAATGTTGGCAATTTCACCAATAAGATCACTGTACAGTTCATCATCATTACCGTTCTCGCCAAGTGATAACAGGATGTGACGTAACATTGCGCGTGGCGCAGAATAATAAATCATACCCTTATGATTGCCGGATATATCGATCATGCCGGTGTATTCATCCAATATTAAATCATCTTTAATCAGATAGGGGATCCTGACTTCGGCTGTCTCATTACTGATCTGGGTGAAATAATGTAAAACCCCGTCGATAAAAACCTGTAAGTCATGTTCATCTATTTCATTCATCTTTTACCAACTCCTGCAGTGCTTCGTTTAATTCCGTATCGCTAAATGGTTTGCACAGAAAGCCCTGTGCTCCCTTTTTTAATGCCTCAATGGCCGTTTCCTTGTCTGCAAGTGCGGAGATGACCAGGATTCGCGTTTTAGGATTTATTGCCATGATCTGTTCAATGCAGTGCAGGCCATCCAGTTCCGGCATGGTCAAATCCATAGTCACCAATTCAGGCTGCTGACTGCGAAAGGTATTCAGTGCATCGATGCCATTTGCAGCATCACCAATTATTTCCACATCATTTAATGCCAGGGAACGCTTGATCTGACTACGGATTACATTTGAGTCATCTACTACCAGTAATTTCATGTGGATACCTTTATGCCGGGACGCTTATGCGAAATTCACAATATTGACCCGGCACGAAATTGATATCCAGGTCACCACCAATATCTTTTAAAATACGTTTGACTACAGACATACCAATACCTCGTCCGGCATGTTGATCAGCTTTTTCAGCGGTCGAAAAACGTTCCTCGAAGATGAGAGAGACAAGTCTGGTTTTATCCCAGCTGACAATTTCCTCTCTGCTCCAGGCACCACTGCTGATTGCGTTATTGCGTAGAGTATCCAGATCGATGCCACGGCCATCATCATGCACAAAAACATTGACCTGCTTGCCGGCAGTTTTTGTAGAAAGGGTGATTCGTCCAATCTCGCCCTTGTTCGCCCGCATACGTTCATCGGGCAGTTCTATACCATGTACGACACTGTTACGTAATAACTGTAGTACGACATCGCGAACTGGCGATTGCATGTCAGCAGGAATTAGGTGCGGATTAAAATCCTGTGAAACCAAAACGACCTTCTTACCCTTGTCATTGCCAACTCGATTCGTGAGCTGCTCGAAATCGCTCACGCAGAGAGCGGGTGCTTTTGCATCGGAGGTAAAAGTTCGGTTGATTTCCATCATACGTTTCAGGAAGTTGCGCACAATTTCTACCAACTGCATACTGCTTTCCAGCTTAATGGTCAGAGCAAGAAAATCCTGACCATTAATATTTTCTCTATGGTCGAGTACATTGGAAATTGTATCTTCGAACTCATGCATGCGTTGCTCGAAAAGGCCAATATTAATCACCGCGGCGTTACCCTTGATGGTATGTACCAGGGTATAGATGTTATTCAGTGTGTCTTTGTGCGCATGAGTATCCTGGTTTTTCAGGATCTGGTTAATCGCATGCAATTCCTCTTCTGTTTTGTCGATAAATTCCTTCAACTGAGTTGGACTGACTTGCAGTATATCGAGCAGTAACTCGGCCTGGATAATATTGTTGAGTTCACTTTTTTCAAGTTCCTTCATCAATATCACTTTCTGGGTGACATCATTGGCAGTGACCAGAATATGTTTGATGCCATCACGTTCGACAACCCGATTAAAGGAGAAATCCAGAAATCTGTTACACGAGTGTGGAGCATCCAGGCTAGCCTTGTATTGTACCTCATGAAGCGGATTAAGACTGGCGATCAATTTTTCCCTAACCCGGCCTTCAAACAGGAGGTTAAGGTAATCTTTACTCATCGCTACAATATTTTCAGATACCCGCTGACTTAGGATACTCAGAAAACTTTTACCCGCCAGCTCAGTTTCATTTAACAGGGTTTTGGTTTGTGATGAATATTGTGAGCCGATATTAAATTTATCATCAATGAGGAACAGCCCTTCATTGACAGTGCCAAGTATTTCATCTGTTTCCTGCCTTGCCTGTTCAAGCGCCAAATCACTCTCGCGCATCTGTCGCAGGAAATGGAACAGGATCAGAAAAAAATTACCCAGGGCCAGTAAGATACCAATTGTCTGGATTGTTCGTAGCCGATCGGCCTTGCTGGCGGCAATATCTTCCAGGTCACTGGTGAGAGTATTCATAAGGCTCAACAAGGTAAGATTATTTTCCTTTGCATAGGCAATCGTCGTCGGTAATAAATCAGGCAAACGCGCAGGAGCGGCCTGCAGAATCTCGAGTAGCTTTTGCCGATAGGGTCGCCAGATCAAAAGTGCCTGCTGGATGGCGTGATTGCCAACCGGGGAGGTTACAGCTCCGATCTTTACCAGTTTACCGTCACCACCAACTGCCTGACCGCCAACATGAAAGCTGTTAAGGGTGTTATCAAATAAATCAAAAGTCAGTTTCAGCTCTTTGAGTGAGTTAGCCGTATCATTGCCGTGCAGGGCACTATCGCGGAGTTCATGCAGGGCCTTGACCATCCGCTGTGACAACATCCGCTGACGGCCGGCGAGATTCACGGCAATTGCATCACCTTTAATCTTGCTGGAAATGTAGTAATTCAGAATCAGGACACCAAGGTCAAACACCAGGAAAAAGGCAATCGAGATTACGATTGCACGGTATTTGTTCAGGGCGAAGTTATTGTTCTGGTGCGATTCCATACTGTCTTGCTGATTGTCACATTTTCACCGTTTTGTGGAAACCGGGTACTTATATATTAGTCTTTAGATTAAGCTGGAATAGCAACCGTTATGCCAGTCACGAGTTTTGAGGGGAATACAACGTGTTAGCAGGGTTTTCGTTCATTTCACCAGACATTTTTGCACCATTAATAAGCCTTTACTCACGCTCCCTGGTATATCTTGGTGCAGTTATGACATCGTAAAGCGCAAATTCTGCTGGAGACACAGATTGTCAGCCGGTTTACCGCACATAGTGGGTGCATGATCGGGAGATTTTAGAATGATTCTCAGGGATAGCCGATAAGCATGGAAAGCTCGGTCCCTTCATTGCCACGCGCGATATCGCCACGATAGACCAGACCGGAGGCGGTGACAATGCGAGCACCAATGCCATAGGAATCACGCCAGATATCACCCAGCTTGTACCCAATATCTTCGATCGTGCTGCGCTCATAAAGGAACGCCAGTTGGATAGTGGTACGCACATCGCGGGCGATCCAGATATCAAACGGAGTGAATTCATCCGTCAGGTCAGGTTCCAGCGAAATTCGGTTTCCATGACGTGGGTGTGGGCACCTTTATAACGACCATCCGGATACGAGCGCAGACAACCCATCCACTACTCCCTTGCCGATTCCCGGCAAGCTATACGGAAAGGGGATGATGTAATAACCGGGTTCCCTGGTGAATTGATCGCGGCGGCGGGTTGGGACCTGTGCCCCTGCACATACACTGGTGAGTATCAGTAAATGACAGAGCGCGACAATCAAATATCGTTTTAACCTTTGCATCGCACCCTCAGTCAATTTCCAGAATCATCCAAAGAATGATTTGGAAGACTTTAGGTTTCGCTAATAGACCCCACCAGACTAGCTCGAACGCAGCGATTTAAATGTATATTATTATCATCATTTGACATTGAGTGTTGATAGATGAAGATCAATCACCGTCACTTTATGCTACTGACGCTGTATGCCATCGCCATGGCACAGGTGGAAGCCAGCGTGGTTGTGCATTTACGTACTATCTATTATCCGGGGAATCCGCTGGCGATTTTTCCGCTTTCACTGTTGTCACATCGTGACTTGCTCATTGAACTTGTCAGAGAGTTGGCGACGGTAGTGATGATATTGAGTATCGCGCTACTCAGTGGCTGGAAGCGAGGAATGGTATTCGCCATCTTCGTTTATGTGTTCGGGCTTTGGGATATCTTCTACTATGTCTGGTTGAAACTCATGATTGGCTGGCCGCAAGGCTGGCTGGAATGGGATGTGCTGTTTCTTATTCCCTGGCCATGGCTGGGTCCCTGGATCACGCCGGCCTTGATTGCCTTGTTATTCGTGATCTGGGGTGGCTGGGTGATCTGGACAGGGGCACAAGTCAGCTACACGAAGTTCCATCTCTTGCTATTCCTCAGCGGTATCATATTGGCATTAGCCGCCTTTCTGTTCCCTACTGCGTCATTACTACCACAGGGTGAAGCGGCATTTCGGCATTTTGTACCTAATGGTTTTCTTTGGTGGTTATATGTACCGGGCTTGTTGTTGATGACATTGAGTCTGTTGCTGTTTGCGTATGCAGCGAATTATGAGAATGAGTCAGGTCAAACGTGAAACACGCCCAACTCAAATACAGCAGGTGAGATGCTACTCTGCTGCAGCCGCCACCTCGGCTGGCGGTGTGGTGGTGTGTGTATTTTTCATAATGAACACCAGAGGTGTCATCGCTGCAAACGCAAACGTCACAAAGATATACGCGTCCAGGAAGCCGATCATCTGCGACTGTTGTGCCAGCACCTTGACCAGCACGCCTACTGATTGGGGTGTGCTTTCGTTGAGCCCCAGATGATTCAGGTAGGGGAGCAGGGCCTGGTTAAAGGGTTGCAGTTCACCACCAACGTTATGCCAGGCAATCTGGGCATGGCTGGTGAGCACTGTCGCGACCACCGAAACGCCTATTCCCGATCCAATGGTGCGCAACAGGCTGTACATGCCGGCGGCCTCGGCAGAAAAGCGTGGCGGCAGGGTGGAGAAGGCCAGGGTAGATAAGGGGATGAAGACCATGCCCAGTCCCATACCCTGTAACAGCATTGGATAGATCACCTGCCAGATCCCCATCACCAGACTGTATTGGGTGGTCTGGTAGGAACCGAGGGTGAAGATCCCGATCCCGCCTATGATCAGCCAGCGCGGATCGATACGATTGATCAATCGACCCACCAGCATCATGCTGAACATACTGGCGATACCGCGCGGTGCCAGCGTCAGTCCGGTGGTCAGGGTGGGGTAATCCATCAGGCCTTCCAGCATCAAGGGTTGCAACAACATGGACCCGAACAGGCCCAACCCTAAAAACGCCATGAGAAAACTGGCCGTCATGAAATTGCGATCGATAAAGATCTCCGGACTGAACAGGGCATGGCCCTTATGGCTGCGGGTATGAAAAATGAAGCCAATGAAACCGACGACACTGAGAAACGCCGCAAACTGAATTGCCGGCGAGGTAAACCAATCATCCTGGGCGCCGCGGTCCAGGACAAACTGCAGTGCAGCCACACCCATTGCCAATAACGTCAGGCCCATCCAGTCCATGTTACGTTCACTGCGTTGCGTGTCCGGGATATAACGCAGGACCAGAAAAGCAGAGAGGATACCGACGGGTAGATTGATAAAGAATGTCCAACGCCAGGACATGTATTCGGTTAACCAGCCACCCAGGGTTGGGCCAAGGATCGGACCCACCATCACACCAATGCCCCAGATCGCCATGGCCTTACCGCGTTCGTGTTGCGGAAAGGTGGCGACCATGATCGATTGTGACAAGGGCACCAGGGCTGCACCACTGATACCTTGCAACAGGCGAAAGGTCACGATCTGACTGAGACTGGAGGAGAGACCGCAAAGGACCGATGCCACGACAAAGCCGGTGATACTGGCAAATAAAAATTTCTTCTGACCGAAGCGATGAGTGAAATAGCCGGTCAGGGGCATGAAGATCCCGGATGACACCATATAACTGGTCAGTACCCAGCTGATCTGATCGGGGGTGGCGCTCAATTCACCCTGCATATGCGGCAACGCGACATTCACGATCGTCGTGTCCAGGACCTGCATGACGGTCGCCGCCATGACGGCGACGGAGATCAGGAACCGTTGCATGTTCATGGCGTTGCCCCGTGGGTGTTCAAGGTCTTACTGGAGAGGACTGTGAGCTGGGATCATTGACGGCAACCTTTGAGGAATGACCCGGTACCGTGGTGTTGATGGTAACCGTGGTACTGGTTCCGACCAGTAATGGAAACGCCGGGTCTGGATTGTCGATGCGAATGCGCACCGGTACACGCTGGATCACCTTGACCCAGTTACCATTGGCATTTTGTGGTGGCAACAGGGAAAACACCGATCCGGTTGCTGCGCTGATATTTTCCACGACACCGTGGAACGGGTGATCCGGATACATGTCGATCGTGATCTTTGCCGGCTGGCCAGGGCGAATTCGCTCCAGTTGGGTCTCCTTGTAATTGGCATCGACCCAGTAACGATTGCTGCATACCAGCACAAATGCAGCCTTATCGGCACTGACCACATTACCGGGTTGTAGACTCAATTCACTGATTTGACCATTACAGGCGGCGCTTACCGTGGTGTTGTCCAATTGCCACTGCGCCTGATCCAGAACAGCCTTGGCCTGGACCACGCGATCGTTTTGATCACCAGTTTGACCCAGCTGGCGGCGGGCCTCCTCCAGTTTAGCCTGGGCCACTTGGAGATTGGCGCCGGCACTTTTGTAATCGGCCTCAGCATCGGTCACGCTTTCATTGGAAATATAATCTTTCTTGGCCAGACGATGTGCCCGTTGCAGTTTGGACCTGGCATTGTCGAGCAGTACCTGGCGGTTATGCACTTCGGCTTCAGCAGAAGCGACGGCAGCCTGGGCCTGGGTGACCTCACGTTTGGCCAAAGCCAATTGCGCTTCCGCCTGTTCGAGAGCAAAGTGTAACGGCACTTGATCAATGGTGAACAACACGTCTCCTTTATGTACGCGTTGATGATTGGCGACATTTACGCTGGCGATACGACCGCTGACCCGCGGCGCAACACGCACTACGTCTGCATCGACATAAGCATCCTCCGTACTGGGATAACGTGCTGAATATGTCTGATAGGCCCAGATACCCAGAGCGCCGACAATAATTACGACGGTTAATATAATGATTCGTTTGTGCATAACGATTTCTCCATAGTGCCGGCGCGGTTTATGCGCGCTCGGCTGCAGATTTGATTTGTTGCAACACCCGCATGCAGATCTCGATATCAGCTGTCGGGATATTTGCCAGCAATTCACTACGCAATTGCGTGGCGACCTTGTTGATCTGGGTAATGATTGCCCGTGATTGTTCGGTTAAATGGACGGTCTTGGCACGACGGTCAGTCTGGGATTCGCGCCGTTCCAGCCAGCCGTCTTCGGTCATGCGGTCGAGGATCCGGACCAGGGTGGGGCCTTCAATACCTAACCATTCCGCCAGCGCTTTTTGCACCACGCCATCGCCGCGTTTGGATAGCAGGAGTAATACCAGCCAGCGTGACTGGCTCAGGCCCAGAGGGCGCAGGCGTTCGTCCAGTTTAGCCCGCCAGCTACGGGAAACCTCACCAATGGCCATGCCCAGTTGCTCTTGTGTCGTTGCCATAACCGTCAAAATAATAGATATATTGCTAATAGATAGGAAGCTATCTATTATGAGGAATTAATCTGGTTTCATCAAGGGCCACAGTGGTGCTGGAAGTAAAAAAACAGGTGTGTCTGGGCAGGGCGGTTACAGATTGAATGCGGGAATCAGGTTTGGCTTATGATGGAAACCGGGTAAGCCTGGCAACTGGTGTCTCCCGTGAAGTCATCTATATTAGGCTTTGCTGCCTATTCATTCGTAAGATATTTTTTTGTGGTTTCGTAGAGTTGCTGCCGGTTAATGGGCTTGGTCAGGAAATCATCGCTGCCGGCTTTTTTGCACAGTGTCCGGTCGGTCAGGGTAGCATTGGCTGTTAACATCACAATAGGGCCTTGATATTGGTTTTCGCGCAGTACCTTGACCGCATCGATACCTGACATGACCGGCATTTGCATGTCCATATAGATAAGATCATAGCGATGTTGCTGTGCGAGATTGACGGCCACCACACCATTCTCTGCCAATGCAACCTTCAATCCCATCTTCGTTAAATAGGTTTTGATCAGTTGCTGAATCATTGCATTGTCTTCAACCAGCAGTACTTCGCCAGTTAACTGTTGTGCAGCCGTGTTTTCCTGGCGTAATTTCTTTTTATATTCAACCTCATCAATGCTGTTGATCATTGCTCGTTCGCTAATGCCGGATTGCACATCATAAAGACTCAAGGTGAATTCGGAACCGATGCCTACTTCACTGGTGACATCCAGATATCCATCGAGCAGGCTGGCAAGCCGCATTGACAGAGACAGGCCGAGGCCTGTGCCACCAAAACGCCGCGATACGCTGGCATCCGCTTGCTTGAACGGTTTGAATATCTTTTGCAAATGCTCAGGAGACATTCCGATCCCTGTATCCCTGACTACGAAGCGTAATTCATCCCGCTCACTATCGTATTGCACAGAAATGCGCACAGCCCCGGCGTGGGTGAATTTGATGGCATTACTGCAAACGTTCAACAGGATCTGTTTGAGGCGTAAGGGGTCGCTGATGATCCGGGCAGGTAGAGGAAAGGAATAATCGATGGAAAAATCCAGATTTTTCTTTTTAGCCTGCCCCAGCACAATAGATTCCACTTCTGATACGACGTGTAATGGACCTATGAGAGTCTTTTCAATATCCAGTGCACCGGCTTCGATTTTGGAGAAATCCAGAATGTCATTGATCAGGTTAAGCAAGTGGTCGCCGCTTTCCCGGATCGTCTGTAAGGCAGCGACACGTTGCTCCATGGTCTGGTCATCATCCAGTGCAGATTCGGCATAGCCAATAATCGATGTGAGTGGCGTACGAATTTCGTGGCTCATGTTGGCGAGAAAGCTACTTTTCGCCTGATTCGCCGCATCGGCAGTTTCCTTGGATTTTTTTAGTTCTTCTGCTTCCAATTGCCGTTCCATCATCACACTGATCCAGCTACCGATGAGGTTAACGAGATCCTTGTCTGCTTCAGTAAACGGCCGTTTGACGGGCTGGCGATTGGAAAAGTTTACGGTGCCAAATTTTTTACCATGCACATCGATGCTGCAACCAATATACGATTGCATCCCGAGAAATGCAGCCGCCGGGTGATCACTGAATTCCGATTCAGCGACATGGCTGATCGTGATGGTTTCAGGTGAGGAAAAGGTTACCTGGCAAAACGTCTTATCCAGAGGCAGGACGATACCGCGTCTGGCAGGCAGGTCACTTAAAACCACGGTGTTAAGAAATTCAGAGGTATTATTTGCAGGGTCCTGACGACCGACTTTGCCGATTTCGGTTCCCAATAACTGGCAGCCAAGGCGCAGGGTTGCATCAATTTGCTGATCGAAGCTCAGGTCCGGGCGCGAGATAATTTCGTGCAAGGCGCGTAGTCGCTTGCCTTGTTCGACAAGAATATCTTCTTGAGAATCAATAATATGGGTTTTGTCTTCTAACACGCTTTTATGGTCGCCTGATAGATATAAATCTCATTATAATGCTAGCAAGACGCTGTAATATCAGTAAAAATTATCGTCACACTTTCTGAATTCTTGAGCTCGGCAAAGCAAATTGGCCCAAACTTACCTCTTGCATGGATATAGCTTCGCTATCTACAGACCCTGCCAGGAGTAAGACAGAGGCGTGAGTATAGTAGCCATCCTCCAGGTGTGATCTGAATCGAATCACCAATTTCAATTTTGTCGGACTCGCATGTCCTGGCGCGAACTCAATGTTAAAATATGTAGCATGTTTGATTCGTTGCCGCCTCACCAGATTCTGATCTCCGTCGCTATCCTTGCAGCTGCCTATACTTTTCGTGGCGTTACCGGGTTTGGTTCCGGGCTGATCGCGATACCGTTATTGACCTTGTCAATGCCACTGACGTTTGTCGTACCGTGCATCAATGTGCTGGATGTGTCTGCGTCACTGGTTCATGGCTGGCGGCATCGCGAGTATACCCAGTGGCGAGAGTTATTGCCGGTATTACCATTTACTGCACTGGGGGTAATGGTGGCCCTGTATCTTTTGAAAAGTGTTCATCCCGATATCATGGTGCATGCCCTGGGTATTTTTATTTTACTGTTTGCGTTTTACAGTCTCGCCGGACCGGAAATTAAAAAACACTGCAGTCGCAAATGGGCAAGTATTGCCGGTTCCCTGGGCGGGATGATCGGGACAATGTTTGGCACCGGTGGGCCATTGTATGTTGTTTATTTCCAGTTGCGTGGCCTACCCAAAAGCATGTTTCGCTCTACAATTGCGACCTTGTTTTTGCTCGATGGAGGTCTGCGTTTTACCGGTTATGTTGCCTCCGGGTTTTACAACCACGATAAGGTATTATGGATAGTGCTGGCATTTCCGGTGATGGTCCTGGGATTATTCTTCGGTGGGCGTATCCATACCGGTATCACACAACGTCAGTTTCAACAGGCAATTGGCATCTTGCTTGTGGTCAGTGGTCTTGCGCTGTTGATAAAATAGTGTTGCGTTAACTCATGCTGTTCCACATTTTTCGTTCTTTGCATCATCGCAATTTCCGTCTGTATTACCTGGGGCAACTGGTTTCGCTCAACGGTACCTGGATGCAATCGGTAGCGCAGTCGTGGCTGGTCTATCGTCTGACCGGGTCCGGGACGATGCTGGGTCTGGTCGGCGCGATGACGCTAATCCCGAGTTTAGTCTTTGGTATCTATGGTGGCTGGCTAGCGGACCACTTTGCGCGTCGTCGCCTGCTGATGCTCGCTCACACACTGGCCATGCTGCAGGCTATATTGCTAGGGGGTCTGACGCTCCTGCATTGGATACAACCCTGGCATATTCTGATCCTGGCACTGGTGTTGGGACTGGTGCAGGCACTGGAAACCCCGGTCAGGCAGTCGTTTATATCCCAGTTGGTACCACGTGAGGATTTGCCCAATGCCATCGCACTGAATTCCAGTATGTTTCATCTGGCTCGATTCATCGGACCGGCGATTGCCGGGATCCTGGTTGCCTGGATAGGAGAAGGTCCGGTG
>JBECKZ010000061.1:0-15129 GCA_040235555.1 Thiohalomonadales bacterium
GCGTTCGAGCATACGCTGACCATGGGATTCCAGCACTCGACTCCCGGCGAAACCACCCAGTAAGGCCTCACGCACCTTGGCCGGGTCTACATCAAAGGCCTGGGCAAGTAACAAGGCTTCACCGACAGCGACAATGGTCTGGCCAATCAGTATCTGATTACAGGCTTTAGCTACCTGGCCTGCACCATTACTTCCGATGTGCACAATATTTTTACCCATGATCTCAAACAGTGGCAGGACTCGTGAAAAAATCCTGGCATCACCTCCCACCATGATCGACAGGCTGCCATTGATCGCACCTTGTTCACCTCCGGAAACCGGTGCATCCAGCATATGGATATTGTGTTGTGCCAGTTTTTCAGCCAGCTGACGGGTCGCCGTAGGTGAGATCGTACTCATATCTACCACCACTGAATCGGCACGAGTCCCGGCAAGTACACCATGTTCCGCCAGGATCACCTGCTCCACATCCGGTGTGTCGGCTACACAGATAAAGATAATTTCACTACGCTCTGCTACCTGTGCCGCACTGGCACAAGCTGTGGCCCCGGCTTCTTGTAAAGATGACATCATTTCAGAACGACGTGCATGAACTGCGAGAGCATAACCTGCCTTCAGCAGATTCAGCGCCATGGGCCGGCCCATAATGCCGAGCCCGATAAATCCGATATTCATATTCGATTCTCCTACGAGGTTGTCGCACAGTATCAACGCGACATCGAGATGCGCTAATGGTGGTCAGTTAGCGTGAATGAATTCAGTATAGCCAAGAACACTGTCGAGAAAGCACAAATCTCCCACTCAACAGCTGGGGGTAATTCAGGCTAAAGCTAGAGTAAGTTGTCCTAAGCGATTCTTATCAGGTTAGCTGTCATTAGCCTGTAGTGATGACAAAAAGATCATGCACATGTCTGGAACGAAGAACATCAAAAATGATAGCGCTGTTGTACAGGCGAGTACCTGTACCGGAGTAAATCATGACCAATTAGCCTTAGACACCGGAACAAAGTGCCAAGCCTGGCAAAATTGCGACACTGACCCCAAATATAATATGGAATGGCGAGATGCTGAAGTATACATCCGGTGCCTAATTTGCTTTAATTCATTTGCATTATAATAAGAGAATGGTTTATGTATCATAAGCTTGCAGTACCCGAGAACTGTGAAACCCTGTGGCAGGAATGCAGGTCGCTCGTGCCCGATCTGTTAAAAGATTGCGCTGTCCTGTCTACGGATCACGTCTTCGTGGCAAGTAGCATTATTCATCCCCAACCCAAATCCCTTTATCTCATTAAAGATGGCGAAATCTTTGAGTCATTTGATGGCCAGCTTATTGTGATTTATGAACCAGGGGATCTGGTCAATGCGGATGCACTGGCGCATGCAAAAGTTTCAACTTACGAAACCGACTTTGCAGTCAGCGTAGATGAATATGATGGACAGCAGTTTCTCGATAACATCGCAGCAGACAAAACGAGATTTTCGATCTGGAACCGCTACCTGTCCTGTCTGAGCCAAAGCTATCAAATCCTTGCCTGCCATTTCAGTCGACAGGATACCGACTATTTGCCCGAATTTCGCCAATACAAAAAGGGCGACATCATCATCGAGGAAGATACTGAGGGTGATGAAGTCTTTACCCTTTTAAATGGCACCGCCAAGGTCATGAGTAAGGGCGAAGATGTTGGTGAAATCGAAAGAGATGAAATCTTCGGTGCCATTGCTGCGTTAACCAACACCACCCGCAGCGCCACAATTGTTGCGACTTCGGATTGCGATGTCCTGGTTGCCAAAAGCGCAAACTTTGAGAGCATCCTGTCTACCCGACCTAATGTCGTGCATAAACTGATACATGACATGGCCAGAACGATTGTGTCCAGTAACCAGAGAATTATCGAGCTTTCAAAAGATAAGGATTAAATTCTCCAGGGAAAGCTTTAGATTTTTCCGATGTTCGCCTGAAATACACCACAATCAGTTCAACCGTCAATTTTTCTATTTATTTCTCACCAATAACACATCCAGAACCGGAAAAAACGGTTCTGAATGTGCCTAGCGAAATCCGGTTTTTACAGCCGTGCTAAACGATTAGCGCCTTGACCTGAAGGAGCATGTGCTCCTTCAGGGCCATCATGCCTTTACGGCTGGACGTTGATGTCAATATAAACGTGAGTATCGTCAACGAGTACCCCGTTTGTCGCGGTATCGATAAACGTATTGTTGTTGACAACGGTAGGTGCAAGTGGAAGTACGGTGGGATCAAGCGAGAACGTAATCCGCCAGGTCCCCGCTACGCCAGTGGTAATGCCGTTAGACCCAAGAAGACCTGCATCCGTATAATCCTTCAGGTTCCAGACAAAACCGTAGGTGAAATTACCCAGAACGTTTACTTCACCCGCCAGATGGCCCGGACCGTCACCTGTCCAGAGAGTTTGATCAAATAGTGGTGTGCCATCCGCTGCGCCAGTTGCGTCCAGTTTCTGGACCGTCAGGTGGGCATTCGCCGCGAACACAAAGGCAGTGGAATTATCGTAGGTCGTGCCGTCGGTCCCCGCCACCTCGTTTTCCCGTGTCCCGTAAAGGGATTGCATCGTGTATGAGGTCATGGGGGTCGTCAGCGCCTCGCTCAATACCATCTCGATCCTGATCACGGAATTTGTGGTCAGACTCTGACTGATCAGGTTATCGCCCCAGGCCGCGTTGACATCCTGCGGTGTACTAGAGCCATCCATCCACTCTCCCTGCCAGGTACTGGCTGTCTTTTGCCGATAATACGTGACGTTATTCAGTATGAATGCGGAGTCCGGATCGAGATAGGGTAACACCACTACCGGAAGTGGTAGTTCCGTAGTGAGCGGACGCAATCCGGTGTTGGTGTCGATGGCAGTCGCATCGGTCGTCCAGGTACCAGTAATTGGTAATCCGCTTATCCCATAACCATCGGCAAAAATCAGTGCTGCAGAGAAGTTGTTTCCAAACGCGGTATCTCCAGTACCACTTGGTGGGCCACCACCTGTTACAAACGGTTTTTCCGCTGTTGGCGTTTCACCACCGGCATTCTTGGCAGCGACAACATAGTAGTACTCCGTCTTTGGTTCCAGCCCGACATCATCGATGAAATCATATGTCGTCTGCCCTGCGACCACCGGAATCGACAGCAGGTGGTTGGCCGGGTCGAAGGTCGAACCGGCCGTTGTGTTGCGGTATATCTCAAAACTTGTGGTTGTCCCGCCGCTAAGCGGTGGCGACCAGGTAAGCGTGGCTGACAGGATGGCTTCCGGTGTCGCCACCACAGTAAAATTTGTCGGTTCTCCCGGCGCCTGTACAGTCGGCGTCGAACCGCCACCACCACATCCTGTAATCGCAAAGGGTATGACCACGGATACTGTAAACGCAGCTACAATTGACCGAAGACGCTGCCATCCGGTTTGGTTTACCACAAAACGAAAAACGTTAACCATTTTATTCCTCCCACGCCAACTAAGGCTGCCATTACCATATACATACTTTCTGTCAGAAGTGTAATTAAGCTTTCGATTGCTATGCCAGCCCAACAGACATAGCCAGCTAAAGACCAAAAACACTTAATTAAACACAGATACAATATAATTTGTTTATATCGACATGCCAATTGATTAAATTAACTATCACAAGTTTGATTGACTCACATCAATATTATCAATTGGCCATTTCTTCGGGACACAGGTAAAGGACTCATTCTTAATCATTGAAAGGCATACCAGAGAAGTCAGGGTGGTTATCCGCGCCGGTTTTTTTCATGACTACGGGTCATCTTATGAATACGTAGTATTACGTATATTAGTAATACTTCTTCGAGCATTTGTCTCAAGTCGACCGGCAGAAAAATTCCAGCACCATGAGTTTACTTTTTTCCTCGCACCCGGAAATAAGCCTATAGCAGTTAAGGTAAAAGACGATAAAACTGTCTAGAATAACGGTACAAGTAATTTAATAAGACTCGCTCGCTACCTGATCTGATCTACCAAGGCTGGATTTAGTGGATTCCGGAATATTCAAACAAAAACAACTGGCTTCTGCGATATTAGATACTATCGGGGCAGTCGTTTGCGTGATGGATATTGAAGGTAAAATCGTACTCTTCAACCAGGCCAGCCAAAAGTTGACAGGATATACAGAGGAAGAGGTTCTCAACCAATATCCGTGGGACTTATTTATCATGCCAGCAGAGATAGAAAATGTTAAAGATGTATTTAAAAGACTTACATTGGGTGATTTTCCGAATACGAACATGAATAACTGGCTCACCAAATCGGGGGATATACGGCTGATCTCCTGGTCAAACACAGCGCTTAGCGATAACAAGGGAAATATCACTTATGTCATCGCCACAGGTATCGATATTACAGAACAAAAAAAAGCAGAAGATCAAGTCGCACTACATCAAAAGAATCTGGAAAAACTGGTCGCCAAGCGAACTTCAGATTTGAACAACGCAAATAAAAAACTACAGCTGGTCGCTTATCAGGACGCCCTCACTGGTTTGTACAATCGCCGTTATTTTAACCTTGCCCTGGGGAATGAGATTCGTCGTAGCCAGCGATATCATAATCCGCTATCACTCTTGATGTGCGATGTCGATTACTTCAAGGCATATAACGATACATATGGTCATGTTGCTGGCGACAGTTGTCTTCAGGAAATTGCAAATATACTTAGGCGCCATTTTCAACGTGCCAGCGACCTTGTTGCCAGGTACGGTGGTGAAGAATTTTGCGTTATATTGCCAGACATAGATTCTGACGAGGCAAAGCTTCTAACAGAACAGCTACGCCTGGGAATTATGCAACACAAGATAAAACATCAGGCTTCACAGATTGCAGAGTATGTCACAATAAGCATTGGCATTGTGACATGTCAGCCAGACGCAAAGTGCGATGCTGAAATGCTTCTTAGAACGGCTGACAAGGCTTTGTACAACGCCAAGAACCGGGGCCGCAATCGTGTTGAATCGGTTTTACTAAAGAAGAACAGACCAGTAAAGCCAGCCTAGTGATTATACTGTGCGGTGAATTAATCTGCGCTACTAAGTAATCTTAATGCATGCATCATGCAGTTACCGAAGGAGTTAGCGAATCCGATGCCATGGCGCGTCGCGTGTGGTGGATCGATGATTTCATCCCGAGTGATGCCTGGACCCTGGGCGGCGGTAGTCAATAACCGGGAATCCCAACCAACGGCGGATCACGAATCTTGGTGATCCGCCGTTTTCTTATTTAGTTATTTTCCACTAGAATAATAATATTATACCTACAGTTACCGCTGTGGCTGGTTCCAAACCGAAACCAAAGCCACTGCGCTCAAATAATAATGGGCAAACAAATCCTTCCTTCACAAAACGCTGTCAGGGCTGTATTTCACTGGAATATCAGTGGATTCTTACTGCCTAACACACGTAACTTGCATTCCCGCCTAAAGCCCATCACGAAGTTCGCCGACATATTCAGCATGTATTGGCGAAGTTTTTTATGTTGGGTACTGTTTTTACCGCTGACCGCTATGGCGAGTACAGCGTATGTCGTCGTCGACACCAGCCGGAAGACGGTATCAGTCCTGGAGGCCGGACACACAGTGCTGCGACTGAAGGGGGCAGCCTTAGGGCGTGGTGGTGTCAGTAAAGTCCATGTGCAAGGTGACGGACGCACACCTTTGGGGGAATTCCACATTGCCTGGATCAACCGTCAAAGTCCCTTTCATCTCTTTTTTGGTCTTAACTATCCCACTGCAACACAGGCATTGGCCGGTTATGACCAGGGGATCATTAATAAGCAGTCTCTGGAGGAAATCAAACAGGCAATTGCTGAAGGCCACCTGCCACCGCAAAATACGCCACTTGGTGGACATATTGGGATTCACGGCCTGGGAAACGGCTCCCGCTGGATGCATCATCATTTTAACTGGACCGAAGGTTGCATCGCATTAACTAACAAACAAATCGAAAAACTTGCACAGTGGCTGGAAATCGGCACGCGCGTAGTGATACAGTAGCGTCCTGCTGCCGTGTCCACGGCAGAGTAACTGCCCCTAGATTATCTGCACGTGATTCCAAAAGGAGACATTATGAACGGAAATTTATTAAAGTTTGCGCCAATCCTGGTTGCTTTTGCGATGGCTGCAGGTTGCGCGACCTCAACCTCCCAGCTCGATGAAGTAAAAGCCATGGCAGCTGCAGCTCAGCAGAGCGCTGATGAGGCCAAGAAGGCAGCGGCCGACGCGCAGAACACCGCCAACCAGGCGTTGCAAACTGCGAACGAAGCCAAACAGGAAAGTGCACAAGCGAATGAACGCATCGACCGTGCATTCAAGAAATCAATGAATAAGTAATTTTAGTTAGTTATCGCATATACCGACGCCCTCTATGGGCGTCGGTGGTTATCATCAGGGTTTGCCACTCGACGCCTCTTCCACGGCAGTCGTGATTACCGGACCCACCGACACCGGAATACCATTCTGTGCTCGTGCCACCGCCTCGACCTTGCGCCAGTCAATCTGATAGTTGGGGGATGTGCTAGTTGCGCTGATCAAGGTCTGCACCAGGGGTGTCTTGTTCTGACTAACCTGCACACTCGTCCCTTCCAGTAATGGATGCACTTCCAGATACAATTTTCCGTCAAGCCAACCTGCCTTATACGGTTGATTTACGATACGTACCGGTGTGCCTACCGGAACACTGTAGAAGAGTTGTGCAATATCCTCTGGATAAAGACGAATGCAGCCGTGCGTTACCTGCATGCCGATACCGGATGCCTTATTGGTGCCATGTATCAAATATTCGGGCATTGCCAGACGTAATGCATATCGGCCCAGGGGGTTATCATCACCTGGTGCAATCTGGCTCGGCAATGGATCACCATCTGCGGCATGTTCGGCACGGATAGATGCTGTCGGACGCCAGACCGGATCAGTAATTTTTGCTGTCACGCGCGTGAGCGTAATCGGCGTGGACCAGTTGGCACGTCCGATACTGATCGGGAACGTCTCGACAACAGGTACTTGGCCTGGCTTCGGCTTGGGATAATAGTAGAGACGCATCTCGGCAACATTGACCACGATACCTTCGCGTGGGGCGTCGGGCAGGATATAACGTTTCGGGAGTATGACATGCGTCCCACGACCTGGTAACCAGGTATCGACGCTGGGATTTGCATGGCGAATTTCCTCGTAGCCGAAATCGAAACGCCGGGCGACATCCAGCAGAGTATCGGCTTGCCTGGCAACGGTATAGTAGATTGATCCGATGACATCGACATTTGGCGGAGGGAGCCGAAATACCTGGGCCTGAACAGATGTACCTGCCAGAAGGCATAACAGCAGCATAATCACCATGACGCCACGGGGCGAAATCACCGGTGACATTCTGTAGTACTGGTTTAAGCTGGGATGTAAGCAAACGCTCATGGTGTTCAGCGCATCAGACCTGCATTCGCCGTGAAGATATACAATAAAATGTTAGTTTAGCAGTAATGCGATCAGGCTGTAAGCACAAAAAGTTATATAAACGGGGAACTAAATCACTAAGCCGAAAAAAGTATCGCAATTTGGCGGGAGATTTGCTGGTCGTCAGATTCGCCAGGCATAAGATAGGACGACCATGTCTAAACCGTCATTGGGCTGGCTAAACCCGGCATTGGAGTAATGCATGTATACCAGGCTCAGGTCATGCCTATCCCATTCCCAACCCAGGCCAATTTGATCTTCGAACTGAAAATACGAACTTAGATCACGCGTTTGAATCCTGGTACCCGATAGCCAGGCTGCTCCTACCCCAAATTTCACATACGATACAGGAGCGCTGGAAAAGCGGTAAACAAAGACGGGAGAATAGGCAAGGGCGTTCAGCGAGTCATCACGGCCCTGCCAATGATTAAATGAAACAACATGCATTCCCGTGAGTTCGCCAATATTTGTGATGAGCCAGTGATGTGTCCACAACTTACGCCATGCGATACGTAACACATCCACCTGATCGGTGGCCCTGCCCAACGTCAATTCAACGGAATTATCGGCAACGGCCGTTGAACTAAATACAAGAATACTTAATAAAAGATAATACGTAATCGCCTTATGCATTCACGAAGTTATCGCGTTGCTATTATCCAGTGCGCAAGTTGGCGTGTTTCAACGGGATCCTTCGTATGCGTTTACCTGTCGCGGCGAAGATGGCGTTGAGTACCGCTGGTGCAGCCACGGCTATGGTTGGCTCGCCAATACCACCCCAGAAGCCGCCGGACGGCATCACGATGACATCTACCTTGGGCATCTTGTCGATCAACATCGATGGATAGTTATGAAAATTGGTCTGTTCCACTGCGCCACCCTTAATGGTGACCTCGCCATAGAGTAATGCCGACAGACCATACACAAAGGAGCCTGCTACCTGCGCCTCGATCTGTTGTGGATTCACCGCATAACCGGGATCCGTCGCGGCGACGATACGGTGGATGGTAAGTTGTCCTTTTGCATCGACCGATACTTCCGCGCACGCAGCGACATAACTGCCGAATGTTTTGCACACCGCCAGACCGCGATGTACGCCTTTGGCGGCAGGCTTGCCCCAACCTGCTTTTTCCGCCACCGCATTGAGCACTGCCAGCGACTTTGGATGGCCGCCCATCAACTTGCGACGAAACTCTAAGGAGTCCTTGCCCGCGGTATGGGCCAGTTCGTCCAGGAAGCACTCCATATATATAGTGTTCTGGTTGATGTTCACACCACGCCAGAATCCCGGTGGCACTGGCGGATTGCGCATGGCGTGATCAACCAGCAGGTTTGGCACCGTGTAACTGATGGCATGATCACCATCGGGCAGCAAACCCTGAAAAGTGATCATATCACCGGTTTTTTTGACCTTGGGATTTAGCGATGCCAGGATAGATTGCCCCGAGATGCGCACGTGCAAGCCGATCAGATTACCCTTGGCATCCAACCCACCGGTCAGTTTGCATTTGGTGAACGGATGGTAAAAATCGTGGGTCACATCCTCTTCACGCGACCATAACACCTTGATTGGTGTTCCAGGTAGTTGTTTGGCAACGGCCACTGCCCGTGTCACATAATCCTGAAACCCACGTCGACCAAAACCGCCACCCAGATTGATCTTGTATACGTCACATTGAGTAATGGGTAACCCGGCGGCCTTGGCCGCGGTCGCCAGCGCCGCCATGCCATCTTGTGTCGGGCACCAGACCTCGCAGCGATCCTTGGTCCAACGCGCAGTGGCATTCATTGGTTCCATGCAGGTATGCGCCTGGAAGGGATAACTGTACGTCGCCTCCACCGTTTTGACTGACCCCTTCAAGGCGTGTTTAACATCGCCGCGTTTGTTACCAACAAACACATGTTTGTCTGACGTCAATCCGGCAACAAGCATCTTCTCGATCGAGGCACTGCTTACCTTGGTGTTTGGTCCCTTATCCCACGTAATCGGCAGCGCATCCAGTGCTGTCTTGGCCTGCCACCAGGTTTCGGCAACCACGGCGACGGCATCATCGTTCACTCGCACCACCTTATGTACCCCGGGCATCTTATTCACTTTGGCCGCATCAAAGGATTTAAGTTTGCCACCAAAGACCGGGCAGGCCTTGATCGCAGCGTTGAGCATACCAGGTAATTTCAAATCAGCAGCAAAGATCTGTTTTCCGTTAAGTTTGTCATCAGTATCCAGACGCTTGACCGGCTTGCCAATGAGCTTCCAGTCTTTGGGAGCCTTGAGTTCGACATCTTCCGGCGGAAACGCCTTGGCTGCCGCGGCGGCTACCTTGCCATAGGTCGTCGTGCGCCCACTGGGCAAGTGCGTGATCACGCTGTTGGCAGCATGGCATTCTTCTATCGGCACCTTCCAATAATCGGACGCAGCCTCGAGCAACATCTGCCGTGCGACGGCGCCACCCTTACGCACATACTGCTGACTACTGCGTATGCCTCGACTACCACCGGTAGCAAAATCGCCCCACACCCGATCCCGTGCAAGATTTTCACCCGGCGTCGGATATTCAGTAGTGACCTTGGACCAGTCACACTCGAGTTCTTCAGCCACCAGTTGCGCCAGGCCGGTCAGTGTCCCCTGGCCCATTTCCGAGCGCGCGATACGGATAATGACGGTATCATCCGGTTCAATCACTACCCAGGCATCGACCTCTTTCACCGGTGATGCAGCTTTCGCGGCGCTCCCCTCTGCAGCAAAGACCTTGCCGCCAAACAAGGGCAGATACAGTCCCAGTGAAAAACCGGTACCGACGACGGTAGTTTGGATCAGAAACTCACGGCGTGAGACATTGACACGTTCCTTGTTCATCATGACCTCCTGCCATTGAGCTTTTGATTAATCTCGGCTGCCAGATGAATTCCATGGCGAACCCGGTTAAACGTGCCACAGCGACAGATATTGGTAATATTCGCATCGATATCTGCATCACTGGGTTTGGGGTGGGAATTCAGCAACGCGGCCGCCGACATCAGCATGCCCGATTGACAATAACCACATTGTGGCACATCGAGTTGTTTCCAGGCCTGTTGCAACGGATGATTATTATCGCTGGACAGCCCTTCGATGGTAACAATCTTATGGGAAGCATTCAGGGAAGACACCGGTACAATACAGGAACGCACCGCCTTACCATTTATATGTACGGTACAGGCACCACAGATGCCGATGCCACAACTGTATTTGGTGCCAGTCAACGCCAGTTGCTCGCGCAGTATCCAGAGCAAGGGGGTTGATCCATCAACATCAAGGCTAACCAGTTTTCCGTTAACATTCAGTTTTGTCATGGGCGACGCTCCTGCGAAAACCTCAAAGAAGTCTAGCTCTGCAGATAGCCTAACTCAATACGGCGTTAAGCCATTAGTTCCAAGCTTTTTTGGACACTATTTGTAGGCAAACATTCACTTTCTCGGTCACACATCTCGCTATTGACACAAATTCAAGTGCACATTACTCGCCCGTACATTAGCATTTTCTGAATCACCTGCTGGGTACATGTCAAAAAAAATGATGTTTTAACATGGGAATCTGCCGGATTTGATATAAAGTTTAAATATCACCATGATGAGCAAAACTTATCAACGAGTGTGATATTCACCACTCCAGGCAAGGTGTCATACCTGTCAATAATAAACACCATCCCCTGGCATGTTACGGAGGAGACAAAAGATGAAGAAAAATCAGTCCATGTTGTTCGGCTATATACTTGGCTTCACCGCTGCCCTGCTACTGTTACCCGTTTCCAGCCTGGTGATGGCAGCTGATGATACGATTACTCTCGGTGCGGCGGTCTCACTCACTGGAAAATATTCCACCAATGGTAAGCACACCAAGAACGGCTATGACCTGGGTGTGAAAATCATCAATGAACATGGTGGCGTCGTGGTCAACGGCAAACACTACAAGATTGCCATTAAATACTACGATGATGAATCTACTCCGGCCCGTGGTACCCAACTCGCAGAACGGCTTATCAGTCAGGACAACATCAAGTACCTGCTTGGTCCCTACAGCTCAGGCTTGACCAAGGCCATGGCGCCAATTACGGAACAATACAAGGTACCAATGGTCGAGGCCAACGGTGCTGCAGTCGATTTATTCAATAAAGGTTATAAATACCTGTTCGCGCTGCTCTCCACCACCGACCAATATCTCGCACCGGCTGTGGAGATGGCGGCCAAGGTCCACAAGAATCCAAAGAAAGTAAGAGTTGCTGGGGCCTTTGAGAACGATCCCTTTTCACAGGATATCCAGAAAGGTGTTTTTGCCCTTGCTAAAAAGTACGGCATGAAGATCGTGATCGACGACAAGCTGCCGCCAGACCTCAATGACATGTCCTCTACCCTGACCAAGGTAAAAGCCTTAAAACCCGATCTGTTAGTCGTCTCCGGACATGCCAAGGGCGCGGCGTTAGCGATCCGCCAGATCGCGGATATGAAAGTGAATGTACCGATGCTGGCCCTGACCCACTGCGATTCCGCTGACATCATCGGCAAGTTCGGTAAGGATGCGGAATATGCCCTGTGCGCCTCGCAATGGGATCGCTCTCTGAAGTACAAGGACAAGTATTTTGGTTCAGCCGAGCACTTCGCGAAACTATTTGAAAAAACCTATGGCTATGCCCCGCCGTATCAGGCTGCTGAATCCGCCGCTGCGGTACTGGTCTATAAGGAGGCCTTCGAACATGCTGGCAAACTGGACCCGAAGAGCGTGCGCGATGCTCTGGCCAAGACCAACATGCAGACTTTCTACGGCAACGTAAAATTCGACACCGATGGCAGGAACATCGCCAAACCCATGGTGATGTACCAGGTACAGGACGGTCAGTACAAGGTTGTCTATCCACCAAAATGGGCCAACAGCAAATTACGCTGGCCAACACCGCCGTGGAGTAAACGCTAAACACGGCTAAAGGACGCGTTATGCTGGACAACGTCCAGATCCTGTTCCAGGCACCAGTATTCTCGGTCGACCTGATCGTCAATGGTATGTTGATCGGTGCGATCTTCATGCTGGCCGCTTATGGCATGGCGCTGGTGTGGGGTGTGATGAATGTGATCAACGTCGCCCAGGGTGAATTTGTCATGCTGGGCGGCTATGTCACGCTGCTTGTCGTCAAAATGGGGCTCCCACCGCTGGTGGGAATCCCAATCTCCGCCATCGTGTTGTTTGGCGTCGGCTGGCTGGTCTATCGTCTGGTGATCTTCCGCGTGGTGGAACGGGATGTGTTTACCTCCCTGCTCGCCACCTACGGTGTCGCAATTCTGTTGGCGCAATTGATCAATGAAACCTTCGGCGCCGATGTGCGAACCGTGGACACCGGTATGGGCACCTGGTTCTTTCTGGATAACAATGTCACTGTCGCCGTGATCAAAGTGGTGGCCTTTGTGCTGGCGATTGTTATCGGAATTCTGCTCTGGCTGTTCCTGAAAAAATCCCGCACTGGTCAGGCAATTCGCGCTACTGCACAAAATGCGCGTGCCGCGCGGATTCTGGGTATTGATACGCATCGTACCTTCGCGATCACCTACAGCCTGAGTGCCGCGCTGTGTGGTGCCGCCGGCAGCCTGGCAATCATGGCCTGGGCAGTGCATCCCTATATCGGTCTGCCGTACACGATCCGTTCATTCATGATTGTGGTGGTGGCCGGCGTCGGTAATTTGCTCGGTGTGATCATCGCTGGCCTTGGCCTGGGTGTCGCGGAAAACGTCGCCGGCTTTATATTGGGTGCCGAATTTCAGATCGCGTTTGTGTTCTTGTTGATGATCGGTGCCCTGATACTGCGTAACAGTCTTCTGCGCCGGCAACGGAAATATTTGCGATGAAACTGTATCACTACTTATTAATCCTTTTACTCTGTCTTGTGGCACCATTCCTGCTGCCGCACTACCTGACCCAACTGGCCTTTCTCTGGATCATGGTGGTGTTATCCATTACCTGGGACACCACCGGCGGCCAGATGGGGTACAACTCTTTCGGCAACATCATCTTTTTCGGTGTCGGCATGTATGCCTGTGCCGTGTTTCAGCGTGACAGCGGTCTCAGTTATTTTCCAGCGCTGCTGATCGGGCTGGGTGTGGGTGGTGTATTTGCTATGTTAACTGCAGCGATCTTTGGTAACGCTTTACTCGGGATGCGCGGTCACTATTTTTCCATTGGTACACTGGGTCTGGGCGTCGCCGCCGGCGAAGTGGCCGGTGGTTGGGATTACATCGGTGCCGGTTCGGGCCTGACCACGCCACTGTATCCCGGTCCCCTGGAACATCGCGATCTGCTTTTCTATTACATGTTTTTTGTCTGGGCGGTGATCACCTTTTTTGCACTGCGCAGGTTGTACCAAAGTCGCTTTGGCCTCGCAATCAATGCCATCCGCGATAACGAAGAGAAAGCCGAGGCCATGGGTATTCATACCACACGCTATAAAGTATCAGCCTGGATTATCTCTGCCTGGTTTCTTGGCGTTATCGGTGGCGGTGCTGGTAACCTCATGGGCTTTATCGATCCCAAGGACGTGGCCTTCTCCGGGCCTACCTTCGGTGTGTGGATGATCCTGATGGCAATTACCGGTGGGAAAGGCACGATCTGGGGCCCGGTGATCGGTGCGGTGATCTTCCATGTCACCCAGGAATTATTCTGGACCTTGTTGCTGGGCTGGCAGCGCGTGGCCATGGGCCTTCTGATCGTATTGATCGTGTTGTTCTTCCCTGAAGGAATCCTGGGCTGGTTACGCCAGCGCTATCCTAATCGGTTCAACACCAATATAACTCAACGTGCCGAGAAGTAATTAGACACATACATGACATCCGAATTACTCGAAATTCAGGCAGTAAGTAAGGCGTTCGGCGGGGTGCAGGCGAATCGTGAAATTTCCTTGCAGGTACCATCTGGCAAGATCATCGGCCTGATCGGACCCAATGGTTCGGGTAAAACCACCCTGTTCAATTCCATTGTTGGTTATCATCCCATCGACAGTGGCAGCATCCGTTTCGACCAGCGCGAAATCACACGTATGCTGACACCTCAGATCGCCCGACTCGGACTGCTGCGGACATTTCAACAGACACGCATTTACGTGCGCATGTCATGCATGCAGAACATGCAAATCAGTTTGCCTTTACGCCAGCATAAATTGAAGACAATCTTTGAACCGCTATCACGCACCGATCAGCAACGTATCGAAGACATGCTGGCCTTTGTTGGCCTGCACGGCAAACGCCACTTGTTGGCAGGCGATTTGTCATTTGGTCAGCAAAAGCTGCTGGAGTTCGCGATGGCCCTGATTGCCAAGCCCAAGCTGTTATTACTGGACGAACCAACAGCAGGCATTAATCCGACGCTGATCAACGGCCTGATCGATCGACTCAAGGTTGCTAACCGCGAGTTGGGTATCACCCTGTTCATCATCGAACATAACATGCGTGTCATCATGAACATTGCCGATCACATATATTGCCTGGCCCATGGTCGTTTGCTGGCGGAGGGTGCACCGGATGCCATCCAGAACAATCAGGTTGTCATTGATGCTTATCTGGGGGCGGACTAATGGCGGATAACAATTCCAAAACACGCATCAGCGGCTATGGTCTCGGCTCCGTCGACAGCGTGAT
>JBECKZ010000073.1:0-5280 GCA_040235555.1 Thiohalomonadales bacterium
TCAACCTACCAGATGGCAGTAATGTGAGTTGCCCATGAAAACACGCGTAACAATTACTAATGAACACGGTTTTACTTTATTAGAAGTGATGATCGCCCTTGTCATCTTTTCTGTGGGTTTGATAGGTTTGGCGGGACTACAATCCGCATCAGTACTCGATAACTCACGTTCTTATTACCGAATACAAGCCAATTTTCTCGCCTATGACATTCTCGACCGTATGCGCGCAAATCGGGATCAAGCGTTACTCGGAAATTACAATATAGGTATTGGTCCAGTACCAACTGATCCGCTCTGCAATGGCACCTCAGCCACCTGCTCTCCGACTGCAATGGCATATTCAGATCGGCGCGAATGGAAACAGGCGCTCGCTACTAATTTACCTGCCGGCAATGGCAGTATCTCCCGTTCACTCGCCGCCATCGACCAGCCATTTGTGATCAGTGTGCAGTGGGATGACAATCGTAGTGGTACCCCTCAATCAATCACTATAACGGGGACATTATGAAACTGAACAGGCATAGCCACGGTATCACGCTCATTGAATTGATGGTTGCGCTTACCATCTCAAGTATTTTGCTGGCTGGTGTTGCCACTGTTTATATCGGCAACAAACGTGCATCGAATCTGAATACCGGCCTGGCCCGATTACAGGAAAACCTGCGCCTGGTAAATGAACTTGTCTCCCAGGATGTTCGTATGTCTGGTTTTGTCGGTTGTCGGGCAAGTTCCATCACAAACGCATTAAACACACCAACTGCTGCCGAATATGACATCACCAAGCCGATCAGAGGATACGATGGTGATAGTAGTACCGGCAGTTTCCCGACCCAAATCACAGACACAACTAATCCCGCCCAACAAATTGCATTGGTCGGTTCCGATGCATTCATGGTCCTGCATGCAGCTGGCCCAGAACTTTTAATCACTAACGATAATACAGGTACCGCTACGATCACTACTAAAAACAGTACAAGCGGTATTGTGAAGGTAAATGATATCGTTATTATCTCCGACTGCATTCATGCTGCTGTTACCCAAATTACAAGCCTGACCGGCACTACCAGTTTTACCCATGATGTCTCCGCTGTTACCTCCGGTCCAGGCAATTGCTGGGATGGTTTGGCTGAACTACCAACAAGCGGTCCTATACCCTCCTGTGGTGCAGCAGGCAACAGCTATTATCCATACGCAACAAATGCGCGTGCAATGAAATTGAGTTCCGACCTGTATTACGTTGCAAAAAGCACATCTGGGCTAACAAGTTCCCTCTATCGACTTAGTCTGAATAAAGGTGTACTGACTCAGCGGGAAGAATTGATTGAAGGTGTTGAAAGCATGCAAGTCCTTTATGGTGAGGATGTCAATGCTGATAACATCGCTGATCGTTATGTTAGCGCAGGTAATGTAAGCGATTGGACTAATGTATCCAGCGTGCGAATTGGTTTTCTGATTGCAACACCTAATACTGTGCGTAATGGCGGTGACAACAAAACCTATACCATCGCAGATAATTCGATTGCTGCTTCGAGCGCGGTTACATCAACCACCTATAATGGCGGGGCTGTCGTGCACCCCAACGACAAGAAACTGCGCCTTGCCTACACCACAACTATCAAACTACGTAACAAAGGAGTGATGTAGATGCGCATGTCATTACATTCTATTCCTTGCGATCAACGTGGCGTTGCACTCATCGTATCCCTGGTGCTCTTGTTCACGCTTACATTGATAGCTGTCAGCTCGATGAGCACATCCAGACTTGAACAAAAGATGACAGCCAATATGCGGGATCGGCAAGTAGCCTTTCAGTCCGCAGAAGCAGCCCTGCGTGAAGGTGAAAATTACGTGCAGAATAATACCCTGGCTGCTGCGAATTTTGACTCGTCCTGCACAAATGGTCAGTGTCTGTGCACTAGCACCATGCTGCCTTCTGGTTGTACCACTGAATACTGGACAGATACCACATTGGCCGTTTGGGATACAAACGGCAAGCATAAACTTTATTCTGGCACGCTCATCGGAAGTCAGCCTGCTAAATATATCATTGAGTATATGGGGCAATCCTGTTCAGCGGCGACTATTGCCGCCAGCGGAAGTTGTCAACCGACCGACCCGTTCATGTACCGGGTTACAGCAATTGGCTATGGCCAGACCGCGAATGCGCGAGTCATGCTGCAATCAACCTATCTGAAAAAATAATGAGTACTTAAGACAAAACCTGAGGCAATACATCATGTATAAGCAAATCTATTCCATTTTTCTTACAGCATTTTCCCTGATGCTGTATGCGAATTCAGGTTTTGCCGCCATCACAGACCATACAGCAATACCACCCTCGGTTGTGGATACTGCGCAGTCTAATGTGCTGATTAGCCTGTCTGTTGAAACGCCGATGCAAGGTGCCGGCTATAATGATCAAAATGACACTGCCTCCGGGGGATCCTGTACTGGTCGCACATCCGAGAATGGTTATAGCATCGGTAGCTGTTATTTCGAGAACAAAAAATATATCGGTATCTTCGATCCCTATAAGTGCTATGACTATGACTACTCATTGCAATATTTTGTAGCAAAGGGACCGACAGATACCGGCACATTCACCTGCTCAACTACGGGCAACTACTGGAGCGGTAATGTGCTTAACTGGGCCACCATGACAGCCATTGATGAATTTCGCTGGGTCATGACAGGCGGCAATCGTATCGCAGATACTGCCGGGACCACTTCAACTCCAGGTATCACCGTGCTACAACGCGCCAACATGACTTTAAACCTGGGGCACACATGGTTTCCGATAAAGAAGCTTTCCGGCAGCGCAGTGACAAATGGGACACCGTATAGTGATAATGATTTATACATTTCATCCCATGGCTATGAGATTGATGTAGGGAACGGTACAAACAATACCACATCCTTACAGGTTCGCGCGTCTAACCTTAACGTAGCAGTCCAGGTATGCAAGGCTGGAGTTCCTGGTTATACCAACCCGCAGGATAGCCTGGAAGCAAATTGCACCAGTTATGCAAATGACACCTGGAAACCTGAAGGACTGATTCAGAAAAACAATCAGCGTATGCGTTTCGCCCTAATGAGTTACCTGAAAGATGATTCAACGACACGGGGTGGCGGCGTATTACGTGCCAACATGAAATCCTGTGGCCCCGACCGCCCTGCTCTAGGTGGTGGGCTCGAGGCCAATCCCAACACGGAGTGGGATGGCACCACGGGTGTTCAGCTAAGCATCCCTGATCCCGATGCAATAGCCACAGCTAATGGTGTCACCTATAGCGGAGTCATCAACTACATCAACAAATTTGGTGCCAATGGCTACAAGTCGCACGATCCCATTAGCGAGTTGTTTTATGAAGACCTGAATTATTTCCGTAATCTTGGACCAACGTCTGAATACGACTCACAAAACTACACAATAAACGGCACAACATACACATTAACTAATGCTCAGTGGCAGACGGCAAAAGACAATTTTCCGGTGATCACCGCCTGGAAAGATCCCATTATTAATCAATGCCAGAAAAATTATATCGTCGGTATCAACGACGCCAACCCCTGGCTGGACAAACGCTTACCAGGCACGGCATGGACAAGCCCTACCTTTTCCCCAACATCAGGATCATTAGCAGGCCAGACCATCACACTGCTTGGCAATGACTATGGCGAGCCACGTTCCGATCCTGCTATCAATGTAACAACCCTGACCAATACCGTTGGCGACCTCGAGGGCCTGAACAATATTTGTGTCGGCGGTGATGCCACTAACTGGGATAACAGTGCCAATACCAAAAACGTGACAGGCAAGCTTGGTCAGGTGATGGGAACCTGTCCCTACGTCGGTAAACAAAACTCATATTATATTGCCGGCCTCGCCTACTGGGCGAACACTCACGACATTCGTCCCGATATTACCAGCACAAAACAAACGGTAAAAACCTTTATGGTGGATACCCAGGAGTACAACGCAAATCCTCTGGTGGGTCAATCCAATATGCTCTGGCTGGCTGCCAAATACGGTGGATTCAACGACAGCAATAACAATAATATACCCGACCTTCAGAGTGAATGGGACAAAAATAACGATAACCAACCTGATAACTATGTACTTGCCAGTTCTCCGGAAAAACTCGTTACGGGTCTGAGTGATCAATTCAACACTATCGCTAATCAGATTAGCGCTGGCGCATCCTCCGCGGTGATATCCAACAGTACTGATCGGACTGGCATGCGCATCCAGGCACTCTACCAGCCAGAAGTGACCGGTGACACAGGTTCACCCGTCCAATGGGTCGGTTATCTTAATAGTATATTCAAGGATAAATATGGCCGTTTGCGCGAAGATGCAAACCAAAATGGGCAATTAGATGCCGTTAGCACCGACCCAATTATCCTGTTTATCAATTCACCAGGAAATGGCACCCTTGAATACTACTGTGATGGTACAACTACGGGTACCACTCCCAACCCTGCATGTAACGATGCAAGTCAGTTTAATTACAAGCCTGCAACAGAACTAAAACCAGTATGGTCAGCAGACAAGATACTCTCCGAGCTTAATAACGGTACTATCGACACACAACGCAATTATGCGGATCCAGTTGATCCTTCTAGCAACACCAATGGCCGTTATATCTTTACCTGGCTTGACGATAATGCTGATGGCGAAGTACAACCCAGCGAAGTGCGTCCATTCGTGGATTCAAGCTTCACCGGAAAGGATGCACACTGGCTAAATATTGAAAGCAGTAGCGATACCAATAATGATGGCGCTATCGATCAGACAGATGTCAACAATATCGTTGATTATATTCGGGGCAAAGAAGGCATAACACCGCAAATGCGTTCCAGAACCGTAACAACCAATGGAATATCCAGGATTTACCGCCTGGGCGATATCATCAATTCTTCACCCGTTGCCGTTGATCAACCTTCTGGCACCTGGGACACCCAATATCAAGACAACAGCTACACTGCATTCCGCAACCAATACGCAAACCGCCGCCAGGTTATATATGTTGGCGGTAATGATGGATTGATACACGCTTTTAACGGCGGTTTCTACAATCCAAGCGATAGCAAAGTTTACTTAAGCAGCAAGGGTGGTACGGGTAGCGAAACAGAACACGCCCTCGGTGCTGAACTTTGGGCATATGCTCCGGAAAATCTATTACCACATTTACAATGGCTCACACGCAAAGACTATCCTCATGTGTACTATGTTGACGGTCAATTCCAGACTTTCGATGTAAACATATTCCCCACTAC
>JBECKZ010000130.1:0-6865 GCA_040235555.1 Thiohalomonadales bacterium
CTGTATACCTGGTGAACCCAGCGTAGTATACGGTTTATTCAGCAAGATTTGCTCGCCGGTCTTGGGACCATTGAGGACCTTGACTACACCAGACTTGGGAGTGCTTACTGGTTCCGGTTTCTCGGCGGACGGTGTGGTGGTGATCATGACTGTCTTGTCGAATGATTCTGCACTGTCTTCAACAAACTTGAATTCATGGCGTCCAATTCGAATCACATCTCCGTGATTCAGCTGACGCTTGGTAATACGTTTGCCATTAAGGATCACGCCATTGGTACTGCCAAGGTCCTCGACATAGATATGTTGCAAGTTCAGAAATACCGCATGATCACCACTAATCGTGGGATCTTCCAGATGAATGTCATTGTGCGGCTTACGTCCCACCGTCGTACGTTCCTTGTCGAGTTTATACTCGCGAATCACTGCGCCTTCGAGGTTTAGTATTAAGCGCGCCATAATCAGCAATCCCTCTTATGCAATCTTATCGCCACCACTGGCATCCAGCTCCTGGCTTACTGAAGAAGACAGGCCACGTTCATCGGAAAAGGCTTCATGCATCGCTACCAATATCACAGAGATATTATCTGTACCACCCCGCTCATTTGCCAGATCCACTAGCTGTTGAGCTGCAGCGCCCAGGCTGTCTCGTTTATCGATTAGAATGCTTGCCATATCCCGCTCGTTGAGCAAATCACTCAGACCATCGGAACATAACAAATATACATCATCGTCATCTAGATCTTCAGTACACACATCAACTTCAACATCGGGGGCAATGCCCAGCGCACGAGTAATCAGATTGCGGCTGGAAGAGATCATCGCTTCTTCCTGACTGAGATATCCGTTATCGATCATTTCCTGCACCAGTGAATGATCCTGTGTCAGTTGTTTAAACTCGCCATTACGTAAACGGTATATGCGTGAATCCCCGACATGAGCATAGGTTACCTTGTCATCGTGGAACAGGGTAATGACAACCGTAGTTCCCATACCGGCACATTCAACCCGGCGATTGGCCTGTTCATGGATTTCCTCATTGGCGTAAATAACGGCCTCGCGCAAAGCTTCATCGCACTTAATTAATTTCGTTTCCATTATATCCGGGGTTAACACGTCGAGCAGTGCATCCCGAATTGCTGTGACCGCCAGTTCACTGGCAATTTCACCCGCATTATGCCCCCCCATGCCATCGGCAAGCATGATCAGGCCCAGCTCGATATCCCAGCTGATACTGTCTTCATTATGTTCGCGGCTTAACCCGACATCAGAGATGCCATACACCGCCAGTTTCATGCCATTCGCTAACACAGGATCCCCTTGTTACAAACGTTCCAGACAACGCACTATCGCATTGGAAAACCGTTCCCCACTTTGAAACCGGTCTTCCGCTTCTTTTGCCAATGCCTTATTGATTATCCGGCTCGCACAAGAAGGCAGGTCCGGGCGGAACAACCGTACGTCAGGATGCTTCTCATTGGCAATCTTGTACATCAGACTGGCCAGTGACTCTCCAATAAACGGCAGCTCACCGGTCAGCATCTGATAAATCGTCACGCCCAATGAGAATAGATCCGAACGTCCATCCACTTTCATGCCCGCCAGTTGTTCCGGAGACATGTAGGAAGGACTGCCTAATATAGTGCCCGTTTTAGTCTTGCTTGAATCTGTCAGGAACGCCACCCCAAAGTCCGTCACCTTCATCACGCCAGTGTCTCTATCATAGATGATATTGGCGGGTTTCACGTCACGATGTACAACCCCGTTACGATGGGCATAATCCAATGCATCGGCCACTTTGGCAAGCACCTGAAACACCTCTTTCGCTGGCAGCAGCTTATCTGGCTTGCAGTAGCTGAGCAGGTTCTGTCCCTTTAGATAGTCCATGGCAATATAGGACAGATCTTCATCTTCACCCACATCGTAGATCGTCACGATGTTTGGGTGATTGAGCCTGCCGGCGGTTTCCGCCTCACGGAAAAAGCGCTCCTTGACCTCTTCCAGCTTTTCACCTTCGAACTCCTGCGACAGCACCATCGTTTTGATTGCAACAGTTCGTCCAATCTTCGGGTCCTGCCCCAGATACACCATGCCCATGGCACCACGCCCCAGCTCTCGCTCGATGGTATACCGGCCCAGTGTTGGTTTCTGCACACCGGAGTTTTCCAGGATTAAGGTCGCACTCAGATTGGCCGCATTATTGGGTGCCATCGCATAGGCTTGTGAGGCCTGTTTGGTGCGCTTGATACGATCACCGATATCGCGAAAATCCGGATCCATTGTCTGTATGTGCTCGAACACCGCGACGCCCTTGTTGTACTGGCGCTTGCGTTCGTAATCCAGGCCCAGGTTGTACATGTACTCGAGTACAGTTTCATTGACTGCGCACTTGCGATAACGCTCGAAGGCCTGGTCCAGCTGTCCCTGGTTGTGGAATGACTGGCCTAACAACAAATTCGCATTGGACAACTCACTTTGTATGCGGCCGACGCTACTGGCCAGCACATGTTTGAAACTGAGTAATAGATGGCCAATGACCAATGCCAGTAAGGGTACCATTAATGGAATCCAGGTCGACTGTCCAATCATCAGGAAAAAGTGTGCATTGAGGATTCCTAGTACTAACACGATACTGAATGCCAGGCCGGTACTAAACCGCAGTCTCGGTAACACAAACATCAGGTACAATCCAATAATCAGTAATACCGCCGTCTGTGCCCATATTCCCCACGAAGGAACATGATACAAATCGCCATTTAACATGCTGGAGACGACGTGGGCGGTAAAAATCGCTGGTGGCATCTCCACACCGATGGGTGATGCCAGCTGTGTTGTCTGTTGCCTTGCAGTAAAGCCAATGATCACCGCCTTGTCCCTGAAAACACGGGCAGGCACCGTGTTATTGATCACATCCAGTATCGAGTAAATCTTGAAAGCTGACTTACCACCTTTGCCACGGTAAAAATAGGGATAGATCCGGAATCGCTTATCGGTATCGATGGGGGTATTGGCAATATGGAGCGTTTCGCCAATCCTGGCCTTGATGTTTTCTGCAGTCAGACGCAAATAGCGTGCGACAATCATAAGAGAGAACGAGGGAATGAAATCATTGCCATACTGGATCAACAACGGCTCACGGCGTGCCTGCTCCTGGCGATTGAGTCCGGTATTGAGGTGACCGATTGCAGTCACGTAACGGCTCAGATCCGCAATTGGGGGATAAATGCTATCCGCGACCGGCACTGGATTGGGCAAAAACAGGCGCATAAACCAGTTACGTTTCTTGGGCAAATTCTCCACCTTTACCGTAAAGCGACTCAACTGGGAGGCGATTTGCGTTGCCGGCTTGGATGAATTCCCTGTTGCCAAATCATACGGCATGGCCAGCACCACCGGACCCGCCCGTTGCAGGCTGGTGGCAAACACCCGATCCGTGTCCAGACCATCTTCGGCCTGTTGGATCAGACGCTGCAACTGGCGGATGTTTTTGCTCTTGCTGTTCTGTACAGCCTCTTTCAGTTGTTCAATCTGATGCAGGCCAAAATTACTCTGGCGGGTATCGAAGGGGACAGCGTAGCCAATAACTGCCGGTGCAGCCGTCGAGATGGTAGCAGTCACTTTCGCCAGAACGTCACGTGGCCACGGCCAACTACCCAGTTCCTGGATGGAGGCATCATCAATGGCCACAACGACCACATTCGGATTGGCCGGGCGCGACGAAGTAAAGCGAACCCCCATATCGTAGGCTTGCCAGTCGACTCCCCGCAGGTTGTTAGTAACGACACCCAACAGGAGAAATACAAGGGTCACTGCGAGACCGATAAACCAATCGGACTTCCAATAGCTCGGTATCTTCAACAAGCGCTACCCTTTCTCTGAACGACGGTAATCATGAGATTACCGGTCTCCAGTTAGAAATATGAACAACATCCGAACTTAATTCCCTGATAAATATTGTTTTTCTACCATGCAAATGCGACAGGGTAGGTATCTTGGAGTATATCGGCAGTACACGGCAAGGCATAAATCACGCCTGTGTACTTCGAGCGTCAGAATGGTCAGGATTCAGCCGGTTTGGGTGAATTTCGTAGCTTAATATGCAATTCTCGCAATTGCCGTTCGGAGACCGGGGACGGGGCCTGCGTCAATAAACAGGCGGCTGTTTGAGTTTTGGGGAAGGCCATGACATCACGAATAGTGTTGGCACCGGCCATGAGCATGACCAGTCTGTCCAGTCCGAAGGCAATTCCACCGTGGGGCGGGCAACCGTAACTGAGAGCGTCGAGCAGGAAACCGAATTTTTCCTGCGCCTCGTCGTCACTAATACCTAAAAGTCGGAACACCTTTTCCTGGACTTCGGTACGATAAATACGCATGGACCCCCCACCGACTTCCGTCCCGTTGAGCACCATGTCGTAGGCACGGGACTGACAACTACCCGGATCGCTCTCCAACTGTGCCAGATCGCTCTCTTTGGGCGAAGTAAATGGATGGTGCAGGGATATCCAACGCTTCTCCCCTTCATCCCATTCAAACATCGGGAAATCGACTACCCATAGCGGGGCCCAGGTCTGGTTGAGCAGGCCACGATCATGGCCCAGCTTTACCCGTAAGGCCCCCAGGGACTCGTTGACAACCTTGGTCTTGTCGGCACCAAAGAATATGAGGTCGCCATCTTGGGCGCCAGTGCGCTCGAGAATGGTAGTGATAGCTTCGTCGGTCAGGAATTTCAGGATGGGTGACTGGAGCCCCTCCTTACCCTTGGCCAGGTCATTAACCTTGATGTAGGCCAGGCCCTTGGCGCCGTAGATACCCACAAAAGCGGTATATTCATCAATCTCCTTGCGGCTCAGCTCCCCACCCTGTGGCAGGCATAGTGCGGCAACGCGCCCGTTAGGATCATTGGCCGGACCACTGAAAACCTTGAATTCGACTTTGGCCAGGGCATCGGCAATATCCACCAACTCCAGCGGAATCCGTAAATCGGGTTTGTCTGAGCCATACCGGCGCATGGCCTCGGCATAGTCCATCTGAGGGAACTGCTCAGGCAGTGACACATCCAGGGTCTTTTTGAAGACCAGGCGAATCATGTCCTCCATCATGGACATAATTTGTCCTTCACTCAAAAATGAGGTCTCAATATCCAGCTGAGTAAACTCCGGCTGGCGGTCGGCACGTAGATCTTCGTCACGGAAGCAGCGCACGATTTGATAATAGCGATCCAGGCCCCCCACCATCAGCAACTGCTTGAAAATTTGGGGTGACTGCGGCAAGGCGAAAAAAGAACCGTCATGGGTCCGGCTGGGGACCAGATAGTCCCGCGCCCCTTCCGGGGTGGCTTTGGTCAGCATCGGCGTCTCGATATCCATAAAGCCATGGCCGTCTAGATACTCGCGCAGGACCCGGGTCACTTCGGAGCGTAGTTTGAGCCGTGCGAACATCTCCGGCCGGCGTAGATCGAAATAACGATATTTAAGCCGGTTTTCTTCTGAAACCGTATCATCGTCGAGCATGTAGGGCGGAGTCTGGGCACGATTCAGGATGACCAGATCGGTGCCTAAAATCTCGATTTCCCCCGTGGTCAAATTGGGGTTAATCGTACCTTCCGGGCGGCGGCGCACCAGGCCGGTCACCTGCAGCACAAATTCGTTACGAACGCGCTCTGCAATGGCAAAGATATCGGGTTTGTCCGGGTCATAGACCACCTGTACAAGCCCTTCACGGTCGCGCAAATCGATGAAAATGACGCCACCGTGATCACGACGACGATGAACCCAGCCGCAGACAGTAACGGTCTGGTCAATATGTTCGGCGGTTACCTGACCGCAATAATGGCTACGCATGAATCTGGACTTGGGCTAATGACAAAGCCGGGCATGTTAAGGCCAGATTTCGCACCATGCAAGCATTTAGCGGTGATTACAGCGCACTGGAAGGTGGATTTGATGCGGGTCCCTGACTACTCGCTGGTCGAGGTTTTCTTGTCAGCCTTGCTGGCATCTTTGCTGGATTCTTTACCGCTGCTGAGATTCTTTTTATTCCCGGTTTTGAAATCCGTTTCATACCAGCCACCACCGCTCAGACGAAAACCGGCGGCGGAAATGAGCTTCTGTAAGGAGGCTTCGTTGCACTCGGGGCATTGTGATAGCGGGGCATCGCTCACTTTTTGCAGCTTCTCCAGGGTATGCCCACAGGCTGTGCATTCATACTCGTATATCGGCATCGTCAACCTCAGTCAATCTCAACCCAAACCGTCTTAAAAATGTGGTCCGGCACTGGTATTTTCAACCCAGGCCCAGCTCACTCGAATTCTGCTTGGCGGTGCGCAGTTCTGCCTCGCGTGCCCGCTCCACCGCCTTGAGGAGCCGCTTGTGCTCATCCTCCGCCATGCCACTGCGTAAAAAGCGCTCCACCGCCAGCATGACATCTTCGAGATAGCCAATCCGATAATGATGGCTTAATAAACTCTTGGCAATATACTGGGGATCCTCACCCTGCTCTCGCATGTGTTTGGCGTATTTCAGGGCCATTGCTAATTCCTGCTCAGTCGGTTTGGACATAGTCTTCCTCTGGCCAAGTGTCTTTGTCGGGTGGTGACCGGTACAATAATATCAAATTCACCAATAAACCGTATGCAATGCGTATACCGCCTTCGCCGATACAGCTCATCCTGTTTGTTTTCCTTCTGATCCTGCTGTTCACCCTGGTGCAAATCGGCCTGCTCCATATTGCCGCTGAAAAACTGGGAATCGATTTCAGCAAGGCCTTGTTTGCCCTCTTCCTGTCTTTATTGGGTAGTGTGATCAACATACCATTATTCACCCTGCCCTTACCCCCGGACACAGTCCCCCCTGCTTGCCGAGGCTGG
>JBECKZ010000181.1:0-5958 GCA_040235555.1 Thiohalomonadales bacterium
AATCTCGGCGGCATCAAGAGCCAGGACCACGCCTATTACGCCACCTTCTACGGCAAATACGCCCTGGTGGCGGATGGCGGTAACGGCCTGACAGTTTATGACACCTCGGTGCCCGCCGATCCTATTACCGGCACGCATGTGGTCGCCAACATCGGCAGCACGCCGAGCGGCAAGCCTCCGCTTGGACGCGCCTCTTCCGTTGCGCTCTGGGAAAATAGCGGCAGAATTTACGCCGTGGTTGCCGCCGGTCCCTATGGTATCTCGGTGGTGGACATGACCAATCTACTGGTCAATGGCCTCACCCCCGGCATGACCCTGGTCAAGACCTTTGAGCCGATCAAGCTGGAAGAAGAAGCCGGTCTCGTGAAAGTCGGCAAGGCTGACGGAAAGAGCGTGGACGTCAAGGTCATCAACAACTATGCCTATGTCAGTTACGACAGCTTCGGACTGGTCGCCTACAGGATGTCGGACCTGATCAAACCGATCAGCCAGGTCAACCCACTCTGTACCGATCCTACCAATTTGTTTGATTCCCAAACGGGACTGGACTGCCGCCCGACTGCGGTCGCACGCTACAAACTACAGGCGGATCCCCTGCATCCTGAATTCGCCGACTTAAGTGGCGGCGCGCAATACATGACAGCACAATTGTTCCCTGCGATTTTTGGTAGGCCGCGCTTAATATTCTACGTCGCCTACGCCAATGGCGGCGTAATCAAGCTGGACTGGAGGGATCCGGCAAACCCAGTGCTGCTGCAGCACCATGATACGGTGGGCAAGGCCGTCGATACGGCCATTGCCAACGGTCGGGTTTACGTGGCTGACTACGGCGGCGGTGTAGTGGTATTCAAAAAATAAGTACCAGGACGCTGGTGATCTAAGAAAGGCCGGGCATTGCCCGGCCTTATTTTTTTGTCACATAGCGATGACACAACATTATCCTTCAAAAACATATCTCGATACTCGGTAATGCTTCCAGCTATCGCTAGTTGGCCACATATAAAAAACTTGCCGCTCGAATACAGTTACACACTAGTGTAATCAATCTGACATCCTACAGTACGTACAAGCCACATACACTATGTGGCACATTCCGCGTTCTTAGGAGTGACTGGCTGGCGTCAGGCTTCTGTCTATCGCGCTCTACCCGCAACGCGTGTTGAAGTAATTTCAGCTCGCGTTTTTGATTCTTGATGATATTCAAACCGTCTCAAGATATTTATGGACGAGGCTCACCGCCACGGAACCCTGTCCCACAGCAGATGCAACCCGCCGGATCACGCCATGTCGAACATCACCTGCAGCAAAGATACCCGGTACACTGGTTTCCATCAGAAAGGGATCACGCTTCAGTTTCCAGTTGCGGGGACGTTGCCCATTATGTACCAGGTCCTGCCCGGTATAGATGAAGCCTGCCTCATCCCGCTCAAGCAGATCGCCGACCATGCCAGTGCTTGGCACAGCACCGATAAAAATAAATATGGCATCTGCCGGGACGGTTTCGGTCTCACCGCTTTTATTGTTCGTAATGGTAATCGTTTCGAGATGTTCGTTACCTTTCACTGCGGCAATTTGAGTGTTCACCCGTACCCGGATGTTCGGTGTTCCATCGATTTGGTCAATGAGATACTGGGACATGCTCTTCGTCAGGGAATCACCACGAAACAGGATAGAGACTTCACTGGCAAAACGTGACAGAAACATTGCGCCCTGGCCCGCCGAGTTGGCCCCACCTATGACATAGACTTTTTTATCTTTGTAATATGCAGCCTCAGAGGCCGCTGCGCCGTAGTAGATCGAGCCACCCACCAGGGGTTCAACTCCGGGTAGATCGAGCTTACGCACATCGACCCCGGTAGCAATCACGAGTGCATGACAACTTAACTCAGTCCCGTTGTTTAACTTTACGTAGCGATAGGGATCTTCAACCCGAATCCCGACGACTTCCTGTGCTGTCAGGATCTCGGCGCCCAGACGTTGTGCCTGGGTGGTGGCCCGTCGTGTCAGATCTGCACCGCTGATACCTTGCGGGAAACCCAGGTAGTTTTCGATCCGCGAACTGGTGCCGGCCTGCCCCCCCGCCGCTTCTTTCTCTATTACGATCGTGCGCAGGCCTTCGGAGGCACCATACACTGCTGCCGCAAGCCCGGCAGGACCAGCGCCAATTATGATCAGATCATAAAATGGTTGTCGTGCTTCAGTAGTCATCCCAACCCGTGCAGCCAGTGTGGATCGATCCGGATTGATCAGTGTGCTGCCATCCGGGAAAAACACGACGGGTAATTGCGCTCCCTCAGCAGTGCTTGTCTCGACCAGTTCTTTTGCGGCCTTGTCTTTTTCGATGTCCAGCCACTGGTATGGGATCTGGTGACGGGCGAGAAATTCCTTGACGTTGTGTGAACTTGCTGACCACAGGGTACCGGCCACGCGAATCCCATCATAGGGCACAGGTACACTGGCAAGCCAGTCGCTCAACAAATCATCCAGTACGGGATACAGTCGTTCTTCCGGTGGGTCCCAGGGTTTCATCAGATAATAGTCGAGATTGATCGCATTGATGCTGGTGATCGCCGCATCGGTATCCGCATAGGCGGTCAGTAAAACCTTTTTGGTTTCAGGATAGAGTTTGATCGCCTGCTCCAGAAACTCTACACCACTCAACCCGGGCATACGTTGATCGACCAGAAACAGGGCGATGGAATCGTTTCGCCGTTTAAATTCCTGAACTGCCTCCAGGGCTTCGTCACCCGAGCCAGCTTTTACGATTCGGTAGTCCTTCTGATAGTGAGCCTGCAGATCCCTGGCAATGGCATTGAGCACGTGCGGCTCATCATCAACTGTCATCAAGATAGGTTTCGTCATCTAGTTATCTCCTCCCCAAGTAACAACCTAATTCATTCAGCAGGATTAAAATCCATCGGTAACCGGATCGCAAAACAGGTGCTACCCGGTTCGGAGACGACGGATATCTGGCCGTGGTGTTTTTGTACTATCAGGTTTCGGCTAATATTCAGACCCAGCCCTGTGCCCTGACCCGGCCCCTTGGTGGTAAAAAAAGGATCAAAAATTTTAGACTGGACATCCGGAGGGATACCCGGACCGTTGTCCTCGATCTCGACCACGACCCAACGACCTTCCTGGCGTGTACGGACGATCAGCTTGCCTTCACCCTGCATGGCATCAATGGCATTGTCGATAATATTGGTCCAGACCTGGTTCAACTCACCCGCATAGGCCTGAATGAGCGGCAGGTCCTTGGCATACTCACGAATCACACTTACGCCGCGCTTGAGTTTGTTGTGCAAAATAATCAACGTGTTATCCAGACCTTCGCGTATGTCGACTGACTGTACCGGTGCCTGGTCCATATAGGTATAGGTCTTGAGTGCCTTGACCAGTTCGACGATACGTCCCGTCCCGATACTTATCTCGCGTACCAGACTGTAAATCGCCAGTTTAAAACTCAACCAGTCGATGACAACCGCAAATTGCGGGTTGGTAAAATGCTTCGCCAGTTTCTCGAGTTCACTCTGGTTATAACCAAAACTGACCAGCACCGGAACGAGGTCACCGGTAATGTCGATGTCACGCGCCTGTAACCATTGTTCGAGATCGGTTTCCTGATCGTTGCGGGTGACGGCATTCATTTCAGTGGGTTGATTGGCCCGTTGCTGGGCAATTTCATCGAGTTCCATCACCTTGTCGATCTGCTGTGCATCGAGTGCAAGCTCACGCATCCTTGCCTGCACGCTTTGCCACTTCGCAAACGTTGTTTGCAGTTGTGCGGCACTACGTTGCGCAGCGGCCGCGGGATTGTTTAATTCGTGCGCCATACCGGCACTAAGCCGGCCCAATGAAGCCATCTTTTCCTGCATGATGAGTTGATTGTGCATGGTATTAAGTTTGTGCAGGGTCTCTTCCAACTCATCATTCTTTTTCTTCATCTCAACGGCTTTTTCGCGCAGGGCCTGTTCGCTTTGCCGCAACGCTTCCTCCGCTAGCTTGCGTTCGCCAATATCGCGGATAATCCCGGTATAATAGCGTTCGTCGCGTACCGTCCACGTCGATAATGAGAGCTCGATGGGCACTTCCTCGCCACCCTTGGTACAAGCCGCCAGTTCAACCGTGGTACCGATTACATGGGCTTCGCCGGTTTTTGTAAAGCGTGCCATCCCGTTGCGATGTGCATCATGGAACCGTTCGGGGATGATCATCTCGAGATTCTGACCCACGGCCTCTTCTTCCGTGTAACCGAGGATATTGGTGGCGGCCTTGTTCCAACTGACGATCACGCCTGTGTGGTCGGCCGAGATGATGGCATCAATTGCCGACTCGGTAACCGAACGAAACTTTTGTTCCGCCTGTTTACGCTCACGAATATCGCGGATGATCCCGGTGTAATAACGTTCCTCATCCAGGAACCATGTCGCCAGAGATAATTCAACCGGAAACTCATTACCCTGTTTATTGATGGCGGCCAGTTCAACTGTCTTGCCAATGACATGACTCGGTCCACCTGTGCTGACCCGATGAATCCCTTCCTCGTGACTCTTGCGAAAACGTTCAGGAATGATCACTTCAATCGGCTGACCAATTACTTCTGCTTCTGTATATCCAAACAATGCAGTTGCTGCACTGTTCCAGGACCGAATCCTGCCCTGGGCATCGCCGGAGATAATCGCGTCGATAGCCGATTCCATGACTGAGCGAAATTTTGCTTCCGATTCGCGCAGGGCCATGCGAACCTTTGAGACAGTGACCTGGCGCTCGATCCTTGCCAATACCTCGTGTTTGTCGAAGGGTTCCAGAATGATGTCATCGCCGGCTTCCAGTCCCCTGACCCGCGTTTCGGCGTCATCAGGGGTTGTCATGAAAATGACAGGCAGGTCTCGGGTTTGTTTACAATCCTTCAGCTCGTCAAGAAGCACAAAGGGATTTGTATGCGTCAGATGGGCATTTAACAGGACAATATTAGGATTTGCTGTTGTAATATCGGCGAGGACATTTGAACAGCTGGCTACAGTTTTGACATTATAACCGTCGTTATGCAGCAGTGTTTGCAGCTGACTGGCACTGTCTGCATTATCATCAACAATAAAAACATATCCGCGCTCTGTCAAAGCTGGATCCTCTTCTCCCCCATTGTTTACATAGCATAGATGAAAAATCAGTTCACTCCAGTATGCCCTTTCGCCATTGACTGTGGTTATACTTATTTAATAGCCGATTCCCAATGCCTGTATTTTGAGAAAAATATTTAATGAATGAAGCGCACGCTCTCACACCAGCCATCATCCTGCTGTTAGTTGGGATCCTGGCCATGACGCTTGCACGTCGACTTGGACTTAGTTCAATAGTCGGCTATCTGGTTGCGGGTATACTCATTGGGCCGCATGCATTCGGACTAATCCACGAAAGCGAGACAACCCATCTGCTGGCAGAACTTGGCGTTGTATTTTTATTATTCGACATCGGCATGCACTTTACCTTGTCGAGTATCTGGGAAGCTCGACGTGATATTTTAGGTCTGGGTCCATTGCAAATCGCTCTATGTGGACTCGCCTTTGGCGGCATCATCCTGGCCTTTGGCTATGCGCCGGCGTATGCTGTGATCCTCGGTGGTGCCCTTGCGCTGTCATCTACCGCCGTGGTGGTGCATACACTCGCAGAACGTGTGCAACAGAACTGTCCCGTGGGTCTGACCGGTACTGCTGTCCTGATCCTGCAGGACATCTGCGCGATTTTCCTGTTAATCCTTGCTGCATCACTTGATAACCCAAACGTCGAATCGAGTCTCATCGGTGCAGTCGCGCTGGCATTTATTAAAGCCACATTCGCGTTTCTTGCTGCCATGCTACTTGCCCGTTTTGCGATTAAACCTCTGTTTCGTTTCTTCTCACAGACACGTAATGAAGAAGTTTTTACCGCTATGGCACTATTAGTCGTGCTGGCCACGGC
>JBECKZ010000200.1:0-19519 GCA_040235555.1 Thiohalomonadales bacterium
CCGGCAGAACTCTCCGGCGGACAGCAGCAACGGGTGGCAATTGCACGGGCCATCGTTACTGAACCGACATTATTGCTCGCAGATGAACCCACGGGTAACCTGGACACCGCACGTAGTATCGAGATCATGGAGCTACTGACTCGCTTTAATCAGGAACGCAGTCTCACCATCGTGATGGTTACGCACGAACACGATATCGCGGCCTTCGCCGCACGTACTATCTATTTCGTCGATGGCCAGATCAGCGATGAACCACGCGAGGCGAAGGCAGGCTGATGTTCTGGAATATTTTTCTACTGGCGTTACGTGCCATTCACAGGAACATGTTGCGCTCCGCCCTGACCATGTTAGGCATCGTAATTGGTGTGGCTTCGGTTATTACCATGGTCAATCTTGGCAATGGCGCGACGATCCAGGTATCCAATCAAATTGCCAGTCTGGGGAGTAATATGTTGATCATCCGCCCCGGACAACATATCGGTCCGGGCCAGCACTCGGCTGCACCTGCCTTTACTATCAAGGATGTTGAATCTGTCCAACGTGATCTACCGGGTATTGCTGCAGTCAGCCCGGCGTCAGCCCAGGGCATGGCCGCCGTGTATGGCAATGCCAGTTGGTCGACTTCAATCATCGGCACTGACAATGCCTATTTTTCCGTGCGCAATATCACCCTTGCCGAGGGTCGTGAATTTACGCAAGCCGAATTACACAGTGGTGCTGCGGTCTGTGTGTTGGGTGAGACAGTACGTCAGTCCCTGTTTTCCCATCTTGATCCCATTGGCGCCAGGATACGTCTGAATAAAATTTCCTGCGAAGTGATCGGTCTGGTTGCCTCAAAAGGCCAGTCCAGTATGGGTATGGATCAGGACGATTTTGTCATGGTGCCGTTGCGTATGTTCTGGCGTCGCATAGCCGGCAATCGGGACATCAACCTCGTTTATATTTCTGCGCGTGATGGCGTACAGACCAGCAAGGTGAAGAAGGAAGTGGAAGCACTGATGCGCGAGCGTCGCCATATCAGTGGCAAGGATGAAGATAACTTTAGTGTGCGAGATATGCAGGAGATAGCCAGTACCCTGACCGGGACCACGCAAGTATTGACTGGCCTGCTCGGTGCGGTTGCCGCAGTAAGTCTCTTGGTGGGTGGCATCGGGATCATGAACATCATGCTGGTGTCGGTCACCGAACGCACCCGCGAGATCGGCACCCGCCTTGCCATCGGGGCGCTGGCGCGTGAGGTCTTGCTGCAGTTTCTGGTTGAAGCAGTCACCTTGTCCTCACTGGGCGGAATCATTGGCATCTTACTTGCGGTGCTTGCTTCCTCGGTACTGGCAGGAATGATGGGGGTCCCGGTCGTGTACAGTCCGAGCATCATGTTTATTGCGTTTTTCTTTTCAGCTGCGGTGGGCGTCATTTTTGGATATATACCTGCACGCAAGGCCGCCATGCTCGATCCCATCGAAGCTCTGCGTCATGAGTAGCCGATTGTGGAATATGCTAACCTTTTTTCAATTGATGGTTCTTTTTTAATTAAATATTCCTAAACAGGCACAGAAAAGGAGGCCTGGGCATGCCTGAATCCAAGAGTAGCGCATCCAGCAAAACCGGTTTACCTGCGGGAGAATTGGTGCATATTGGTGCGGTGCATGAAGTTGAATCCAGTATCACCTTGCTTGATTACGACAAAGACAATCTCGTCATCCATCGTCTCGATTCGGTTTCTGATTTGCTGCCCTACAAAAACACGGACTCGGTAACCTGGGTGGTGATTGAAGGACTTGCCGATATAAATTTGATTAGCCAACTTGGTCAGGCCTTCGGGATCCATCCGCTGGTACTCGAGGATATACTGAATACGCACCAGCGTCCCAAGCTGGACGAGTACAAGGATTATTTGTACATGGTGCTCAAGCGTTTGGAAGTTACGCTAGAGGATTTCATGGTCAAACAGGAACAGATCAGCCTCCTGTTGTTTGAAAACATCCTGTTTACATTCAAGGAAAAACGCGATGATTTATTTGATCCGGTAGTGAAGCGACTACAGGCGGAAAAGGGCAGGTTGCGTGAGCAAAGTACCGATTACCTGGCCTATATCATCCTGGATACAGTGGTGGATGGTTATTTCGCCATGCAGGATTCACTGGATTTATTTACGGCAGATATCGAGGAAAAATTATTTGATAAGCCAGGCCCGGAGTTGCTTTCCCGAATTCAGCAGGTCAAACGCGAAATGATTTTCGTGAAAAAGTCGTTATCACCGTTGCGTGAAATGCTGGCCGCACTCGAACGCAGCGATTCCATACTGCTCAGTGAAAAGACACACATTTATCTAAGAGATGTCTACGACCATGCCATTCGTGTGATCGAGTCCGTGGATTCCTATCGGGACCTGATTACGGGTATGCTCGAGATTTATCTCTCCAGCATCAGTAACCGACTGAATGAGATCATGAAAGTCCTGACAGTGTTTTCAACTATTTTTATTCCCTTGACCTTCCTCACCGGCATATACGGGATGAACTTTCAGGATATGCCTGAACTGAAATGGCCGTGGTCCTATCCGATTTTATGGGGCGTCTTCATTACCATCCCGCTGGTGCTTCTGATCTATTTCCGTAAGCGAAAATGGCTATAATGCGGCACGGTTAATTCACCGAGCCGGTTATATAAGGTCATCATGTCGCTTGAGTCGATCGTTGAGCACTATGGATATCTCGCTATTCTTGTCGGAACTTTTCTGGAAGGGGAGACAATCGTGGTGCTGGCCGGCTTTCTCGCACACCGGGGTTATCTGACCTTAGAGCTGGTGATTGCCTGTGCATTTTTCGGGACTTATGCCGGAGACCAGCTGTTTTTTTATATCGGCAAGTGGCGTGGCAGTCGAATCCTGGCCAAACGGCCGCATTGGCAATTACGCTCTGAACGGGTTTTCTCACTGCTGAATCGACACCAGGTGCTGGTAATCCTGGGTTTTCGCTTCCTGTATGGATTGCGGACAGTGACCCCCTTCCTGATCGGGATGAGCAGGGTGCACCCCATCCGATATCTGGTGTTGAATGGCCTGGGGGCCATCATCTGGGCCATCGCTGTGGCTGTCCTGGGCTATGTCTTGGGGGAGACCGTCGAGTTATTCCTCGAACACGTAAAACGTTACGAAATCACCATCCTTGTCGGGATAGTCCTGCTGGCCGCTGGCTATTGGTTTTACCGCTGGTGGAGGGAACAACGGCAAATTAAGTCAAGCCGGTGTGATAGCGACAGTTGCCAGAACTGAGCTGATGCGTGTATGGTGTTGTCCCTGGGACTCCCCGGGGGAGGCACCATAGCAATACCGCACAATTAGTGCGGAGTAGTTAAATTAACGTGAGGAATCAAAATTATGAAATCTACATTATTATTAAAGATGGGTACGGCCATGGCCTTCGGTCTGGCACTGATCGCCACACAACCCGCATTTTCAGCTGATGATCATTCAATCGCGACACACAAACTTGTGCTCCAAATCAGCTCCAGCGACCCGGCTACTCAGCACCTAGTACTGAATAATGCTGTGAATATCAAGAAGCACTGGGGAGACGACATCGACGTAGTCGTTGTCGCTTATGGCCCTGGTCTGAGCATGCTGATCCCAAGCAAGAAAAACAAGGAAGCTGAACGTGTTGCCAGCCTGGCTTCATCCGGTATTACCTTCGATGCCTGCCACAACACCATGAATGCCATCAAGAAGAAAACCGGTAAGATGCCAAGCTTGATCAAAGGCGTGCAGGTTGTACCCGCTGGCCTTGGCAAGATCATCGAGTTGCAGGAGAAGGGCTACTCATACGTCCGTCCGTAACTAATCTTCTTCTGTAGCATAAGCCGCCAGATGGATTTCCACTGGCGGCTTTTTTATTTCTGCTGGATCAAATCTGCCTGAATATAAAGTAAGTAACTGTTTGATATTTAATGTAATTATGTTCTTATTGTGTTTGGCTGCGGTTTCTCTGGCACCCTGGCAAAAGATTTAGTCGTATTTCAGCCAGTGGCTCGGTATACTGTTCCAGGTTAGTTATTTTCTGGTTTTTTCAGCGGTTTCCCACTCTTCTGGTTTTCTTCTGTCAAACACCACACATAATTAATCAGGTTCAATTTTATTTTCTTGAAAAGGTAATACATACATGTCTACAGGTACTGTTAAGTGGTTCAATGAATCCAAGGGTTTCGGATTTATCACACCGGAAGAAGGTGGCGCCGATGTATTCGTGCATTTCTCCGCCATTGTTGGTGATGGTTTCCGGACGCTGGCAGAAGGCCAGAAGGTCAGCTTCCAGATCGAAAAAGGCCCCAAGGGACCACAAGCCGCACAGGTAAGCGTGCAAGGCTAATCTTATATAAGGCTCCGCACCTGTGGTGCGGAGCCTTTTCGTAATAAAAGCTCAGACGTAAAACCACAAAGCAATAACAATCGGTAATCAGAGCGGGCTGTATCAGGAGATAGCGAAGATGGCGAGGAGTGATAACGCAATGTGGAATCAAGTCGAATACGATGTGATAAGTGTCGAGAAGATCGATCCTCCAACCGGAATGGATGGTGCAAACTGGTATCGTTATGTTATTGGTCGTGGTAACTCGACCATGGTGGGTAACCGCCGCGGCACATTAAAACAGGTTACTGAACACGCCAAGACCCTGGCGAGCGATCTTAATGCCCGTAGCGGGCGTAACGGCAAGTCCCTGTGGGCGCCGCGCCAGAACAAGGCGGAGTCGTAGTCATCAGGCGCTGCGCAGGCGCGTCAATTTCACCAGCACGATAGCTGCCAGCGGCATCACCAAACCGATCGTACTGACAGTAATCAGTAATTTTCCTAACTGGCTGTAGTCCGCCGGAGTGATAACAGCTCCGGTAACATGGTTTTTCACTTCCCGTGTCACCAGGAAAATTTCATTGACATATTTCGTACCCAACTGGCTCAAGGACAAGGCCAGGTTTGTGAACGAGGCCATTACCGCAAAGAAGGTCGCCTTGAGATTGGATGGAGCTGAGTTAGCGATCCAGGCCAGCATGGGGATCATCGCCACCTGTCCGAGAGGCGATTCCAGAGCGGTATCCACTAACGCAATGAAGTGCGCGTCCACTACGCCGCCGGTCAAGGCTGAAGTCCAGTGATGCAGGCCATAGTACATGCCGATCACCGGCGTATATAAAAATGTCCCGATAATCGTCAGAAACCCAATGACATAGGCGATGGAACGTTCGGCCATAAAACGCCGGAACAGGAACATGCCGAACAGGGCGAGACCACTGCTAATCAGGGACAACACAGAAAGAAACTGTTGATTAAAGCCAAGGACATCGATCATCCACCATTGTTCGCCTGCGCCGGACAGCGGCATGGCGCGAAACACAAAAATGATGATTGCTGTCCCGACCAGGACGTTTCGTGCTGACGGTTCAAGGACTCTTACCAGGCGTGTCATTAAGAACAGCACAATACCCATCGACCCGACAAACACAATTTCTTCATTAAATTTGATATTGCTGAGGCCAACGGAAATTGAAAAAACAACGAATACCAAACTACCGATCAGAATCCACCAGTTTGGGTCGGTCTTTTGCGGTTCGCCTTCGATCATCTGGCGTACCTGCTGTTTGTCAAAACCCTGTTTCCGCAAGCGATGCATATCTCGTAATTTAAGTACGCCACCGAGGGTAACACCCAGTACAGAGACGATTGGGATGATGAGTGCCAGCTGAAAGATGTCGATATAAATTTTTACCTTTGCAGCTTCATTCAATTCAGCAACACCGCTGAACTTGTAAATGTTCAGTATTGCAACCAGCACACCGCCGCCGATGATTGCCACGCGTCCCAGGGTCTGCATGGTGGTGTGCATGAGTTTGAGTCTTGTCGCATCAAATGGTTGACCGTGTTTATCAACACGAGGTACGGCTTCCACTGTCATGGCATCTGCTACCACGTCTTGCAGGACATAACCTACCGGTGCCAGCAGGGCGCTCAGGATATACCAGACAGAAAATGGCATGATGGCGCGCATGGCTGCTGGGTGACTGAGCAGGCCGAGCATGATCAGGAGACTGGCGGCAAGTAATCCGGCTCCCAGAAATACTATAACTGCCTTGTAGCGCCAGATCAGATCCACGATATGCCCGATAGGCATTTTCAAGGCCCAGGGGATGTTGGCCCAGAAGCCCAATGCCGCGAGAAATTCCGCGGACAATCCGAGGTAATCTTTAACAAAAAAGGTGCCAACAATACTGGTCAGGCTGGAGATACCATATGCGGTATATACCATCAGTGGTGGCAGGTAGGACAGGCGCAGTTCGCGTCCAAGTTCGAGTATGTTCCGATCGAACCAGTGAAACAGTCGGCTTACCATGGATACCTTTCGTTTATTCTTGAGCAAACTAATTACTACCCGGGTACTCCCGGTTTGTTACACAGTCTTGCATTGTCATGTGCAAAGCACAAGCGATAAACTAGCACCTATCTTTGTCATAACCCAAGAACACGCCGACCACTTTTCATGTTGAGCTATCGCCATATTTACCATGCCGGCAATTTTGCTGACGTGGTCAAACATGTTGTGCTGGTTGCCTTGTTGCAGGCAATGATACGCAAGCCGACGCCGTGTTTCGTACAGGATACCCATGCCGGTTGCGGTGTGTATGACCTTGGCAGTGCCGAGGCTCTACGTGGTCGGGAATTTGATGGTGGCATAGGCCGTATCTGGCAATACCAGGATACACCGCCAGTTATTCAACAGTACCTGGAAATCTTGCGCGAATGGAATCCGGGCTTAAGCTCTCCTCGTTTCTATCCGGGTTCCCCGGCTATCGCCCAGGCCCTGTTACGGCAACAGGACCGCCTGCTGTTGACAGAGCTGCATCCTCAAGATCATGCCGAGCTGGTGAGACAGTTTCATGACGACAAGCGTATCCACATACACAAGCAGGATGCCTACCAGGGGCTCAAGGCGTTTCTCCCGCCAAAAGAAAACCGCGGCCTGGTGCTGATAGATCCCCCGTATGAACGTAAAGACGAATATGAACGGGTGGTGACCGCCATGAAGACAAGCTATTCACGCTGGACAAATGGTGTCTATGCCATCTGGTATCCCGTCATGTCACGTGGTTTACAGAGCCGCTTCCTCGAGGCATGCATAAACAGTGGTATTCGGAAAATGCTGCACGCCGAGTTTCTAATCGCGCCATTTACTTCAGAACGGCAATTTGTTGGCTGCGGACTGGTGCTGGTCAACCCACCCTGGCAACTGGACTCGACGCTTGAAACTTGTTTGAACTGGTTGCGGGCACCCTTGCAGCAACGCGATGAGGTCCTTGCGCGGGTAACGTGGCTGGTTCCCGAATAACAAAGGCAGGACTGACATGGATATCATCAACTGGATTGGCACACTGGCAGGGATGCTGACTACAATCGCGTTTATTCCACAGGTGGCCAAGACCTGGAAGACCCGTTCGGCTGGAGATATTTCCCTGTGGATGTTTTTATTGTTCAGCAGCGGGGTTTTGCTATGGTTGATCTATGGTGTGCTGTTACATGCCTTGCCGATTATTGTTGCCAACGGTATCACCTTGAGCCTGTCCGTCTCTATCCTGGTGTTGAAGATAAAGGACCAACTTGTGCAGCGACGTCGCCAACTGGCAGCAGATCAACGTACGCTATAGTCAGGCTAACCATATGTCATGCAAGCCATAAGATATTCCAAAGACCCGCAAACAGACAAAAGTCTGCGGCATTCTCTCAAGGATGCGGTGGCCTTTTCAGTAATGAGTGGCGGGCTTGAAACCTATTTTTCAGCTTTTGCCCTGTTTCTCAAAGCGACGGCTTCCCAGGTTGCCGTGCTGGCGACATTGCCGAATTTGCTGGGGTCACTGGCACAACTCGTTTCGGCCTGGCTGGGCCATCGCCTGAATCAACGTAAACTTCTTATTATCATCGGTGCTTATGGCCAGGCGGCAATCCTGCCTGTCATGATCCTGTTGCCCTGGTTATTTCCGCAATACGCCATCTCGATTCTGCTGGTATGTCTGACCTTGTACTATGCGGCAGCGCATTTCATTGCACCACAATGGATGAGTCTGATGGGCGAGTTGGTGTCGGAGCGTCGCCGAGGACGATTTTTTGCACGGCGTACTGCGCTGGCAACGATCAGTTCCTTCACTGCCTTGTGCCTGGCCGGTTTGATTTTGCACGTCTTTAATTTGCTGGTCATGACGATGGCAGGGTTTGCGCTGTTGTTTGGTATTGCTTTTGCCGCCAGACTGACCTCTGCCTGGCATCTGAGCCGGATGCATGAACCCCATACCCACGCTGCCAGTGTTGAGCCGGTATATAACCTGCGCTGGCTGGCTGGTGAGCAATTCCGCCCCGCTCTACGCTTTAGCCTGTTTTTCGTCCTGATGCAGTCCGCAGTTGGAATCTCGGCGCCGTTTTTTTCCGTGTATATGCTGGAGACGCTGAAGTTTAGTTATCTGCAGTATATGGCCAATATCGGAACGGCGGTGCTGATCCAGTTTCTGACCCTGAGTTATTGGGGACGGATTAGCGATGTCATGGGAAATCGACTGGTATTAATGACGACTGGTTCAATCATTCCCTTTCTTCCGGCAATGTGGGTGTGGACCGGTAATTTCTGGTATCTGATGTGCATCCAGATCGTGAGCGGGTTTTGCTGGGCCGGATTCAGTTTGAGTGCCGGCAATATCCTGTATGAGCTCATTCCACGTGAGAAACGTGCAACGTATCAGGCCTTGCAGAGCGTGGTCATGACCCTTGGTGTGTTCTGTGGTTCGATGCTGGGCGTGGCTGTGACCAACTGGTTACCGGCACAATTTCATATAAATGGCCTGCACATCCAGCTGGCAGCCAGCTTGCTATGGGCCTTGTTATTGTCCAGTGCCATGCGGATTCTGGTGGCTATGATATTTTTGCCGCGCATACAGGAACTACGTAAACCACGGCGCAAAATCTCGCCGTATCAGCTGGTCTTCCGCTTTACCCGCTTTAATGCCTTTTCTGGTTTGTTGTACGATATTGTGACCAAAGTGCAGAAGCAGGATCGAGACAGGTAAATAGCTTGCATCTGATTCAACTCGATAAGCTGAATAACGAGAGGCAGCTCACCCAGGCTGTACTACAAATCACCCAGATGCTCGGGATGTATCAGGCCGAGCTGGCGCGGGTACTGGGACTGCAGTGTCGCGATATCGGGGACTTTGCTTCAGCGAACAAGGTGTTACCAACTGGCAGTCCCGAATGGGAAAAGGCAAGACAGTTTGTGACTTTATATGAGCGCCTTTATCAATACTGCGCCGGGGATGCCGTCGCGATGTACCATTGGTTGCGGGTAACACACCCTGATCTAGCCGGTGTACCCATGTTGCTGATGGTCGATGAGGGGTGCCTGGAAGATGTCCTCAACTGGTTCGAGTCAGAGGCGGCAAGGAGTGCGCATCATGGCGGTTAAATCTTCGCGCAAATGGTCTCAACGTGTCACCGAGACCAGTAATGCCCTCGACCTGGAGGAGGGCGTATTTACCTGGGATGATCCAAAGCGTATTGCCTTGTCCTTGTCACGTTCCGCGGAAGCGAGTACTCGCCGCAAAGCTGACCCGTTTCGCTCAGCCATGTCGATGCTGGTGTTTTACATCAATCGGGCCGGTCGCAAGCTGGACCGCCGTCAAAAACAAGTCCTGGAACAGGCCAAGCAGGAACTGCGGGACCTCTATGCTAAACACTGATAATTGGGAAAACCTGCCCCGTATTTGTTCCAGATCAAGCGCAGACCGGGTATCCACGCTAAACTGTACTGCATCTGAGGCCAGATCGGAGGAGACAAAATGTTAGGTGAACATCATCATCTTATTAAGGAATTTCCGGAATACAAAGACAAAATACATGAACTGAAATTGCATAACCCGGAATTTGCCGAGTTGATCGATAAATACGATTCACTGGATGACGAAATCTACCGGATAGAGGAACAGATCGAGACCCCGTCTGACGACTATACCGAGACACTTAAAAAGCAGCGTCTGTTACTCAAGGATCAACTGTTTCAAATGTTGAAAAATAATTAATTTATACTGACGGGATGTTGAAGAGGAGTCGAAGCGTGACAGAGTCAGACAAGGACCTCGAACAGGAAATTGCCGAATTAACCAGGAAGCGCGATGAATTAAGGGCTCGCCTGGAAGCGATAGAACGAGACTATCGATCCGGGCTGTCCGCCGACTCGGAAGAACAGGCTATCCAGTTGGAAAACGAGGAAGTCCAGGCAGGGATAGCCAAGGCCACTGCAGATGAACTGGCGCGAATTGAGGCTCGCCTGGAGGAGCTGGGATAAGTGCGATGAACATCCAGGTTTGCATCTGCGCAAGCTAAGGTGGATGTCAGATGTTAAATGTCTCAGCATTACTGGCATCACAAAATTATGATCATCCGGTCAGTGATATCGAATTGCTTGAAACACATATTTCCTGGGTCATACTGACCGGCCCCTACGCTTATAAAATCAAGAAACCAGTCGATTTCGGTTTTCTGGATTTTTCCACACTGGCAAAGCGCCAGCACTTTTGTGAGGAGGAGTTGCGCCTGAATCGGCGTCTGGCAGCAAACATCTATCTGGACGTCATCCCCATTTACGGCAGTAATGCGGAACCTCATTTTTACCCTGGCGGTGAGATCGTAGACTACGCGGTCAAGATGCGTCAGTTTCCGCAAACCGCACAGCTGGATCGCCTGTTGCAACAAGGCGCAATGCGCGCTGAGTATCTGGATGCCATTGCAAGCGTGGTGGCACAATTTCACCTGACGATTGAACAGGCCGGTGTAACGAGTCCGTTTGGAGAGCCTGATCAGATCTGGCAACCGGTAGCAGAAAATTTTGCCCAAATTCGTGAACGTGAAACGGATGCATCGACCTTGCAGCAGCTGGACGAATTATATGCCTGGAGCCTGTCCCGTTTTGAACAACTGAAGCCGGTGATTACGCAACGCAAGCGCGATGGATTCGTGCGCGAGTGCCATGGCGATCTGCACCTGCGCAATATCGCCTGGGTGGAAGAGCAACCGGTCATTTTTGATTGTATCGAATTCAATCCTAATCTGCGCTGGATTGATGTGATGAGTGATTTTGCCTTTTTATTCATGGATCTAATAGATCGAAAACAATCCACGCTGGCATACCGCCTGCTCGATCGGTATTTAACCCGTACCGGCGATTATGCCGGGCTCAGTATGTTGCCATTTTACTTTGTCTACCGGGCGATGGTACGGGCCAAGGTTGACAGTATCCGTTTGTCCCAGGCGGATATAATCACTGCTGAACGTGAAGCAGGACGAGTGGAGTTTACTGGCTATCTGGAATTAGCCAGTACCTTTGTGCAGCGCACGCAACCCATCCTGATGATTACCCGGGGGCTGTCCGCTTCGGGCAAGACGACTATCACGGACAGGCTGTTACAGACGATGGGCGCTGTTCGTCTGCGTTCGGATGTGGAACGCAAACGCCTGGCCGGAATGGATTTCAGGACACCGGCCAGGACGGGTATTGGTGAAGGTATCTATACCTCTGACATGAGTGAGCGCACGTATAAGTATTTACTCCAGCAGGCACAATCGATTTTGAAAGCAGGTTTTCCGGTGATCGTCGATGCAGCCTTTCTTGAGGCGTCGAAACGCGTGCCGTTTGCGCAATTGGCACAACGGCTGCAAATGCCTTTTATAATTTTACAGTGTGAAGCCAGTCCCTCCAGCCTGCGCCAGCGTATCAGCCTGCGCAGCGGTGATGCCTCTGACGCGGATTTATCTATACTTGAACATCAGTTGACTCACTATCAGCCCCTGTCAGCAGCGGAAAAGACCAGTGCGATTATCATCAACACAGAACAGGAACTCGACCTAAAACGTGTCGTTAATCAGATCAAGGAATTTACCCGGGACAAGGCTTATGCCTGAACGCACTATCACGCGCCGTCGGTTCCTGGGATGGTGTTCAGGCCTGGGTTTGTCACTTACACTGGGTCCGAAAAATGTCTTTGCCAACAACGATAATATTCAGTTACGGCGCATACCCAAGAGCGGCGAACACATCCCGGCGATCGGCATGGGCAGCTGGTTGACCTTTGCGGTTGGGAAGGACACCGAGGCCAGGGCAGTCCGCGTGAACGTGTTGCGTAGTTTCTTTGACCTGGGCGGTCGTCTGATTGATTCGTCACCCATGTACGGCACTTCGGAAGAAGTCATCGGTTATTGTCTGCAGAAACTTCATGCACAGGACCGGGTGTTTTCCGCAACCAAGGTCTGGACTGTGGGCTGGCAAGCAGGTATTCGCCAGATGCATCGGTCACAGGCGTTATGGGGGATTAAACGGTTTGATTTGATGCAGATTCACAATATGCTCGACTGGCAAACCCACCTGGAAACACTCAAAGGCTGGAAGCAGGAAGGCAAGATCCGCTATATCGGTATTACCACCTCGCATGGTAGACGCCATAACGAACTGGAAAAGGTACTGGCCAAGGAGGATGCGTTTGATTTTGTGCAATTCACTTACAACATCGAAGATCGGGGGGCGGAGCAACGCCTGTTGCCGCTGGCGGCCGAGCGCAAGCTCGCGGTAATCATCAATCGCCCGTTCCAGCGTGGCGGGTTGTTTGAAAATGTGGCAGGCAAACCGCTGCCGGCCTGGGCCAGCGAATTCGATTGCCACAACTGGGCGCAGTTTTTTCTGAAATTTATAATCAGCCATCCTGCTGTGACCTGTGCCATTCCGGCAACCTCGCGTGTCGATCATATGCAGCAGAATATGGGTAGCCTGCGCGGCAATTTACCGAATCCCGAGCTTCGCAAGAAAATGATTGCTTATTATCAAACCGTTACCTGAAGGGAGTGAATTATCCATGCTTCGAACAAAGCTATGTACAGCGCTAATCCTGCTAAGTATTGGCGTGGGACAATCGGTCATGGCGGCGGATGACGACGAGTCATGGCTATACGGTAAATGGGAACTGAGTTACGACCCGGATGGTGCCAAGACGGATTATCTTGAATTTCTTCCCAACGGCGATGCCTGGAGTATCGGGCCCAACGGCAAGGTAGCGGGTTTTTATATCGTTGATGGTGAAAATGTTAAGGCGGTATTCACCTGGAAGAAAAAGGATTTTATTATGATGTTCCATGGCGACAAGCAAAACAAATTGCTGAAAATTGTCACCAGTCGCAGCGGCAAGGAATCGATCTATAAAAAAATGACCAAGCCATGAAGGCAGTGAATATTTAAGAAGTGCCCTTAAGCCATTTGCGAATATCCGGTGGCAAAGTATAACCGTAATAAACAATCTTGCCCTTGGTATCCACGACCACGATCGTCGGTGATCCAACCACATGGTAGGCTTCGCCGACGTCAATGCTGGCCAGCTTGTCGGTGATGACCGTGTATTTCAATCCATTGTCTTTGGCATAGGCCTTGATATCCGCAATATATTCACCAACATAATTGATCGCCACGATCGACAGGCCCTGTTTGTGGTACTTGTCATGTAGTGCATTGAATTCTCCAATATGAGCATAGCAATAGACGCACTGGGTTTCATAGAACACCAGCATTACCGGTCCTTTACGGGTCAGTTGTTGCAGGCTGACCGTCTCACCCCTCAGGGTCTTCAATGTAAAATCGGGGGCAGGTTGGCCAGGTTTAGGAACAGCTTCAGCCTGAGCGGTGAATGCGAAAAGCAATAACGACAGGATAAATCCTGCCTGTGGTAGCCTGAAATTAGGTATCATAGCGCCCTTCCAAAATTCGTGGTTGTCACAGCCTGCTAAAACATTTTAGGCCGAAACAAGACTCTTATATATAGCATGATTCTGTTAACCCTCAAAAATCTGGCCCTGGCCTATGGGCCGCAACACCTGTTACGCGATGTCAATTTCCAGATTGAACGCGGAGAGCGGGTGTGTCTGGTGGGTCGTAATGGGGCGGGTAAATCGACCCTGTTTCGTGTGATTAGCGGACAGGTACAGGTCGACGATGGTGAAATCTGGCATCCGGATACCTTGCGAATTTCCTATCTGGAGCAGGATGTGCCCCTGGACAGTGAGGAGTCGATATTTGATGTGGTGGCTGCCGGGCTCGGGAAGGTCGGTGAATTGTTGACTCGCTATCATCATGCCCTGCATGACATTAGTCAGGGTAATCAACATGGACTCGCCGATTTGTCGGCATTACAACACGAAATCGAAGTAGCCGATGGCTGGAACATTCAGCAGCGGGTCGAGATGACCCTGAGTCGGCTTGACCTGCAGGCGGACAAAAAGTTACGTGATTGTTCTGGCGGGATGCGCCGACGCGTATTGCTGGCCAGGGCATTGATCAACCAGCCGGATTTGTTATTACTGGACGAACCGACTAACCACATGGACATCGCTGCAATCGGCTGGTTGGAGGAATATCTCCTTAGCTATCCTGGGGCACTGATCTTTATCACGCACGACCGTACATTTCTTAAAAACCTGGCAACGCGCATTATCGAACTGGACCGTGGGACCTTGACGTCTTTTCCCGGGGATTACACCAATTATCTGCGACGCAAGGAAGAAATGCTGGAGGCCGAAGCACGCACCAATGCCAAATTCGATAAACGTCTCAGTGAGGAAGAGGTCTGGATACGACAGGGCGTGAAGGCTCGGCGCACGCGTAACGAAGGCCGGGTTCGTGCCTTGCAAAAAATGCGTGAACAACGTCGGCAGCGAATGGAACTGCCGGGCAAGGTCAGTCTACAAGTGGACAGCGGCGAGGTCACCGGCAAACTGGTGGCGGATTTACGTGATGTCAGTTTTGCCTATGCCGAGCACAGCGTAATCCAAAATCTGTCAACACGAATTATTCGCGGTGACCGGGTCGGCATTATTGGTCCTAATGGTTCTGGTAAAAGTACCTTGCTGAAATTGATTCTGGGCGAGATCAAGCCGACATCGGGTAAGGTCGTGCTGGGAACCAGACTGGACATGGCCTATTTCGATCAACATCGATCGCAACTGGAACCGGAGAAGAGTGTGCGCAATAACCTGTCGGAAGGCAGCGATTATGTATCGGTAAAAGGCCGTTCCCGCCATGTTATCGGTTACCTGCGCAGTTTCCTGTTTCCGCCGGAACGGGTCGATGAACCGGTTAAGAATCTGTCCGGGGGGGAACGTAATCGTCTGCTGCTGGCGAAGTTGTTTACCCAGCCGGCAAACATGCTGGTGCTGGATGAACCAACCAACGACCTGGATGTCGATACCCTGGAATTACTCGAAGATCTGTTAATGGAATACGACGGTACCTTGTTACTGGTCAGTCACGATCGGACCTTCCTGGATAATGTGGTAACCAGTACCCTGGTGTTCGAAGGTCATGGCCAGGTGGGAGATTATGTTGGTGGATATGAAGACTGGCTGCGTCAGCGCAAACCGGTTACAGCTCAACCGGTAAGTAAGCAACAAGATGACAAATCGGCAGTGCCTGCGGCAAAACCCGGCAAGCCCAAAACCACGGAGAAAGTCAAACTTTCCTTTAATGAGCAACGTGAGTTGCAGCAGTTGCCGGAAAGGATCGAATCGCTGGAAGAAGAACAACGTGAGATCGAGGAGCTGGTCAGCCAGAGTGATTTTTATCAACAGGAAAAGGAATTAATCAAGGATACCCTGTCACGTCTGGACACCATTCGTCAGGAACTTGGTGATGCCTACCATCGTTGGGAGTATCTGGATGGTATCGGGAGTTAGTATTGTAAGCCATCATCGCCACGCTGTCCTGGTGAGTGTCATACTAATTCTGTTTTTATCTTGTATGTTCATTTCTGTACCAGCTAATGCCACGATACCGGGAGGGCATGAGTATTTTCTGCAGGAACCGGTGTTTGGCGGTCAGGCCCGGATCGTCGAAGCGGGCCGTGAGAATGCTCCGCTTGTGGTACTGGTCCACGGCCTGAATGAAAGCGCCGAGACCTGGTATCCATTTATACCTGCACTCGCGCAGCACTTGCATGTGCTGAGTTTTGATTTACCCGGTTTCGGTTATTCAAGCAAGGCCAATAAACTGTATACCCCCGACAACTACGTCGCGTTTATTCGCTATGTGTTGAGTCAGTACCCGGCGCAACAGATCATCCTGGTCGGTCACTCCCTGGGTGCGAATATCGCTTTACGTTATGCGGCAACGTATCCACAACAGATCGAGCGACTGATGTTGATTGATGCGGCCGGCATCCTGCACCGACTTGCATTCAGCAGGTTTCTGTCACACTTTGGTATTAAGGCGTTGCCGACCCTGTATCAGGGACAGCAGCAGGATCTGCGCACACTGGCAGATGGGTTGCTGGGTACGCTCACGCAATATTCCACTCTTGCTGACCTGGGTGAGTCAGCAATATTGATCGATCCGTCGCTTCGTCAGGATTTGCTGGGCGGTTATCCCCCGGCTATCGCCACGCACGCGATGATGATGACCGAATTCAGGAATATACTCGACAATTTCCGGGTGCCGACCTTGCTGGTATGGGGTGGACAAGACCAGATTACACCGCTGCGTACGGGGAAACTGTTAGCGGCGAACTTCGAGAATGCCGGCCTGGTTATCATCAAACAGGCCGGGCATAATCCTTTGCATGACACCCCTGCGCAATTCTCTCGCTGGTTATTACGTTTCGCCAGCGCAGATGTGTCGGAACGTGATGCAATCCTGCGGCAAACTCGTTATGCACTGACTGTCGATACAGCGGCAGATGGTGGGCGTACTGGCATTTGCAATCACGAAAAAGACAAGATGTTTCGGGGTCGCTATAAACACGTTGTTATCGATCACTGCCAGGGGGTTCTGTTTCAGAATTTTATAGCAGATAGCGTGACGATCACGAACAGTCAGGCTGGCTTCGAAAACTGCCGCCTACTCAGTCGCGGCAGGGGATTGTTGCTGAAAAATTCAGAGATTATGATTACAGGTTGTCGTATCCAGGGTTCACCTGCTATCGAATTAAGCAACACCAGACTGGACATAGCCGGAAGTCACGTTATTTCTGCCACTGAGGCGATCAAGGGGAGTGCAGCAAATGTGGGAAGTGACATCCTGTTCTCGATAACATTGGTTAATTCACGCAGCCAGTCTCGGCTGATGCATGGACCACTCAGCCTGTCTCCCGGCGATAGTCTGTAATCTGGTATTAATCGTATCAAGTCATCTCAACCTGCCATATTTTTATCCATTCGTGAAAATCCGTGATTTAAGAAAAATTTAGTATTCTGTTAGTTTTTATTTAGTAATCCCTCTTGACCGAATGCACTATGATTAGTGCGTACCCCGAGCCTGTCATTTCGAGCCCGGCGCATAAAAACTTTAAAATGAGGGAATTCAATGAAATCAAAATCTATCCTGACCTGCAGTATTGTTGCATTGGGCCTGTTTACCAGTACGGCCGTACTTGCGGCAAAAGCAGACAGTAAAATGATTGCCCGTGGCCGGTATCTGGTCGCCACCAGCGGTTGTAACGATTGTCATACCCCACATTATCCGGAAGCCGGCGGCAAGATCCCGCAAAAGGATTGGCTGGTAGGTAGCCCGGTCGGTTTTCAGGGGCCATGGGGAACCACTTACCCGGCCAACTTGCGACTCTACATGCATAAACTGACTGAAAAAGAGTGGATGAAGGTAGCACGTAAACCATTACGCCCACCGATGCCGTGGTTCAACCTGCGTGAAATGAGTGATGCCGATTTGCACGCGATTTACGCGTTCATCCATAATCTCGGCCCGACGGGTAATCCGGCTCCAGACTACGCAGCACCAGGAGTAGCAGTCAATACACCATACATCGTGTTTGTGCCTAAGAACTTGCCGCAAACCGCGCGCGCTGGACAGTGATACTAAAGGATTGAGGAAACTGCTATGTTTGATACCTTACTGTTTATCCATTTCATAGGGATCGCAATTGGTGCAGGAACCGGTATCTATATGATGGCGATATCCCGCCATGCCACACGCAACCTGGATCAGGCAGAAGCGCGCACCCTCATGCCGGGGATTGCCAATACCATCTCCGGTGTGGGTAAGCTGGGCCTGATACTGCTTATCCTCAGTGGTATCACCATGGCATTGCTTATAGGCAAAAATGTGTGGACCGGTATCTTCCTGACCAAACTGGTACTGGTGGCCTTGCTCATTGTATTTCTAGCCGTCATGAATTATCTGGCTCGCCGCGTACACGGCAAGGGCGATATGTCAGCGGCACAGGTCATGAGGAAAATTGCGGCTGTGGGGCCGGCATTGGCAATGCTGACAATTTTCACTGCGGTACTGGCGTTTCATTGATCAGGCTTGTTCAAGGGCGATGGCGCGGTCGATTTGCAGGCGAAAACGACCGCGCCCAGTCTTTTCCAGACGGAGAAAGTCACAACGTTCCAGCAAACGCTTGTGCAACAGAATCAGGCGTGCTTCAAGATTATCACCGGTTTCCGGCAGGCCAATCGACGGGTCCAGACGCAGTTCACGGTTACTGAATTCAGTGCGGCCTTGCTCGCTAAACTCACTCAACAATTTCCAGAAGATAGCGCCGGCGACACCTTTGATCAGATATTCCTCGCCAATGAAAACACTGTCGTTAGCCGCAAAATGGCGAATCACGATAGCCTGACCTTCGCTATCTACTTTGACGGTGCTTGTGAGATTTGTTTCGATCGGATTATCCAGTACTTCGTGTATTCGGCTTAAGCGCAAGGCCAGGTAATCTGCCAGGGCCATCAATGCATCTTCATCCTCGTAGGTGAAACGCAGATCCTGGGGACTGTCCACATACAGTACACCGGATAACTTACCGTGCAGGATAATCGGGGCGGCCAGCTGACTGTGCGGATTGGGTAAGCCGGCAAAGGGGATTTCGGTTTCCAGCTCAAGGTTTGGGTTTTCCTGCAGCAGGGTTTCGCGTACCGCACGGTTATAGGCATACTGGCCGGTCATGTACATGATCCGTATCGGTGTCTGTTGTTGTGCCGCCACGCCAATTATACCGGTGCCAAGCGGGATCTCAGCGCCGATACCGGAGACTTCATAACCGCAACTGGCAACAGTGTAGAGACGTTCACCACGGTGGTCATACATCAGCAACATGCCATGATCGATTGCAAAATGCGTTCGCAAGGCTGAGAGAGTTTCATCAAATAATTCATCGAGTTCACTACATTGATTGAGTTGATGCAGGGTATTGCGTAAGGCTGACAATCGGATTTGTTGGGGTAGGGCGCAGGGTAAGCGATCATAATGGGCGCCTTCTATTGCCAGGACTTCGTAGATATCGGCACCGAGCAGATGAAAAACCTTGGCCATGCCGGTATGTGAGGCGATGCCCGCGAGTTTTGCCTTCATGTTTTCAAACAGGGGGCCATTATCTTCCGTGCGCAGAAATCTGACCGCAATGCGGTAGTGTGCACTGCTGTCCGGATCAACGACCTGCACCGTCGCATAGGGA
>JBECKZ010000244.1:0-3654 GCA_040235555.1 Thiohalomonadales bacterium
GGGCAGCGATGGTTGCTGAAATCAATACAATTGGAATGATATTGTCCATCACGTCGTTCTTATCCAAGCGGCTAGCCAGCATCGCCAGGATGATCAGTGATGCAAATTGCGTAATGGCCAGTTGCGAGCTGCCTGTGTCCACGCTCCACACGTAGGAAAGCATAGCCCAGGCCAGCAGGACAGAAATCATCAGTAAAATAGGGTGCCACGCAAACCGCAGAATACGAGAGCGCGTGCTGCAAAACAGCACCAGGGCGAGGCCGGCACTAACTGCCAGGAGCATTTCTCTTGGCACGCCTGCCGCATCGAATGCCGGTGGCCAGTAAAGAAGTGGGAGCACCAGACATATAAAACTAAAAAGGTACTTTAATCCCTGGTTTGAGAAAGACCCGGCTGCCAGGTGGGATGCATTATCGAATCCAGACGATGTGGTAATGACAGGTTGCGCCGGGTGGAGTTGGGGTGCCGTCGCCATGGGTGTTATCCCTTAATTTATTTCATGCGCTGAACATAAAAAATCTGCCCCCATACAGATGGGGGCAGTTTGTGTCTCATTCAGCTATGACGCTGTTGTGTGACGCGGTGGACTATTCCACGGTAACGGTGAGACCGGACATGTAGGTTGCCACCCAACCCAGAGCGTTGTCGATAGTAGCACCGTCCTTAAGATCAATTTTTACAGTAACACCAGAATCTTTCAGGGTGTCACCACCAGCTGCATTCGCAGTTACAGTGATGCCAACCTGACCTTCGTTGGTAGCTGCACCGCCGACAAAGGCATCTTGGGCGGCGTTGATTGGGTTTGTTTTCTTGCCTTCATTCATGGCGTTAACTATATCTGCCTGGGCCATCCCTGCGGCGGCGCTGGAATCCGCTGACTCCCTGGCTGCTTCATTCTTGACGAAGCGATAAGCGGCATCAGCATTGTCATGCACTGCATTTTGTTTGGACGTCTTGATATAGCCGTTGTACGCCGGAATGGCGATGGCTGCCAGGATACCGATGATCGCGACCACGATCATCAATTCGATGAGGGTAAAACCTTTTTTCAATTTCATAATGCTCTCTCCAAGTTTGGGTTAGTGACGCTTAGCTCCAAAATTCCTGTTGCGCCGTCGCTCCCTCGAATTGCTAGCCGGCTCCCTGCCGACAACGCGGACAGGTATTTCATCGGCACACAAGGCATAATCTGAAGACTGATTCCTATTTGCAGCTTGTGTGCCAAGAACCTGCCTGGTTGCCCAGGTATGGTCTTGTTATCGATTAGCTGGTGATTTTTCCTTGAATTTCATTCGCTTGTTGTGACGGCTTTCACGTGTTCGTTACTTAATGGCACTATCATACATTACTCACTGTAGTGACAAGCGGTGCCCAAGAGCTTATTTTTAGTCAAGAATTGTCAGAAAGTGACAATATTTGTCAAAGCGGGCACACCGGTGAGCGAAACATACGCAATCTTGATGCTATTGCTTCACTTCATCAACTAAATTAACTAAACTAGATAACTACTTGTTAAATAAAAATTTTGGTTCTGTCAAGAAATTAATAAACAAGTTGTACGTAAGGCTGTCTGAAACAGGGCGCCCATGGGTTGAAGGTCGCGTGAGGAATTGCGGAGTATTCCGGGTTAACTTAGCCCTGAATTCATAATATTGCTGTGGAAACTTTTGGATGCAAGGTCAACTAGTCAAGGCCACGCAGGAGTGGGCGTCACTCCTGACAAATCTGCAGTGGCAGAAAATCTCGCGCGTTGCACCGAAATGGATAACGTTTGCCCTGGTGATTTTGGTGGCAAAATCAGCCGCAGATTTGACCTGGTTGATCTTTGCGCCCAGTGAACAAGGGAACAGTACCTTACGTCGATTGCTGCCAACTCACACCACAGCCCCGGCGCAGGTTCGATTGCGTACAGTCAGCGATTTACATTTGTTCGGTGTTGCCGCTAAGCAACCCGTCATCAAGGAAGCACCCATCGAGGCCAAGGAGACCGGCCTGAAATTGACTTTGCGAGGTGTGTTTGCAGCAAATAATCCGGCACAGGCGATGGCGATCATTGCCGATGCACGAGGGCAGGAAAAAGTGTATCGCAAAAATGAAACGATCTTTTCCGGGGTGACCTTGTATGCGGTTTATCCGGATCGTGTAATTCTTGAACGGAGCGGAAATTTTGAAACACTCAGTCTGCCCCGAGATAAAGATGGATCGTCTGCAAACGGGGTGCACCGGGTGATACGAAGTCATTATACACCGCCATCACCAGCGCAAAGTGAATCAACGGTGAGGACACGCACGATACAAGCAGGAAAACAACTGGAGGAACTGCGTAATCAGTTAACGCAGGATCCCCAGGAGTTCTGGAAGAACGTCCGCATCGAGCCCAAATATGACAGCAATAATCAGATTATTGGATACCTGTTCGAACACAACAACCGCCAGTTGATGCAGGCCATGGGTCTGCGACCGGGGGATATTATTGTTGAAGTCAATGGCCAACCCGTGACTGATCCATCAACCTTGGCCGGTCTGATGGGACAATTGTCGACGGCCACCAGTCTGAGCCTGGGCATTGAGCGCAATGGCCAACGTGAAAATTTGAATATCAATATGTAGGTAATGATGTAAGCCATGAATAAAAATAACAATTTGTACAGAGTGAAATCTGTCGCCATGGCGGCATGTCTGACCCTCGTGACAGGCTGGTGCATGGTACATACGACATTGGCCTTTTCCGCCGAGACGAAATCCGTTTCGCGCGATCACAAAAAGACAGAACGACAGTCCAATGGAAAAGTAAATAAAGAAAACCTGATTACTCTGAATTTTGCGGATGCGGATATCTCGACTGTCATCGAAGCCGTTTCCAAATTCACGGGTCAGAATTTTATTGTCGATCCACGGGTAAAGGGTAAGGTCACCATCATTTCGCAACGTCCAATGAATGCAGACCAGGTGTATCAGGTCTTCCTCTCGGTCCTGAAAGTGCACGGTTTTGCTGCTATTCCCGGCCCCGATGTGGTCAAGATTGTCCCGGATGTCAATGCCAAGCAGGATGCCATCGATACTTTAAGTGGTGCGCGCGGTGATACGGGAGATGAACTGATTACGCAAATTGTCGAAGTTAAACATGTCGATGCCAACCAGCTGGTGCCGATTCTAAGACCCCTGGTACCACAACGCGGTCATTTGGCGGCAGTGCCATCATCCAATGTGATTATCATTGCCGATACTGCTGCCAACATTGCACGCCTGACCGAGATCATTCATCGCATCGATACGGTCTCGGGTGATGAAATTGAAGTGATTCCATTACAACACGCCTCTGCGACTGAGATAGTCCGGATATTGACCCAACTGGATCGTAGTAATCCCAAGACAGCCGGCGGGCAACCCAAGCTGGTGGCAGATGATCGCACCAACAGCATTTTGATTAGCGGTGATAAAACGACGCGTTTACGCCTAAAAGCGCTAATTGCGCATCTGGATACGCCGCTTGAAATTGGCGGCAATACTCACGTGGTGTATTTACGCAATGCGGTGGCAAAAGACCTGGTGCCGGTGTTAACAGGGATTAGTCAGGGCGTGGCTAAAGGTGGCAAACAGGCGGCCGGGGCAGCGTCGGGCAATGTCGTGATTCAGGCCGATGAGGGTACCAAC
>JBECKZ010000011.1:0-16495 GCA_040235555.1 Thiohalomonadales bacterium
AGATTCATGCCCGCGGGCCGGTTGGGCTGGAAGGTCTGACGTCACAGAAATATATCGTGTTCGGCGATGGTCACATTCGCACCTAACGCGGTCCGTAACGCTTGATGATCGGTGTTTACGGCGGCACGTTCGACCCCATTCATTATGGTCACTTGCGCCCAGCGCTGGAAATCCTCGAAGCTTTCGCATTGTCGCAAATCCGGTTTATTCCCAGTGGTCAGCCACCACATCGCACACCGCCGCATGCCACTGCAGCGCAACGGCTGGCCATGGTACAACGGGCGATAGAAGGGGTATCGGGTTTCGTCAGTGATGCACGCGAGATACAGCGCAACGGTCCGTCTTATATGGTTGACACGCTGCGTAGTTTGCAGACCGAACTGCCCGATCACAATCTGTGTTTACTATTAGGCATGGATGCTTTTGCGGCATTTCATACCTGGCATGATTGGCGCGATATCCTGCAGTTGTGCAATGTGCTGGTGATGCACCGTCCGGAATTTGAACCGGCACAAGTGATACAAGCCAGGGAATTGAAACACCTGATGGCGGATAACCTGGTGCAGGACATATCACTGTTTGTTAACAGTTGCGCGGGTAAACTGATGTTTTATCCGGTGACGCAACTGGATATTTCCTCGACCCGGATTCGTGAGGCAATCAGACAGCAACGCAATGTACGTTTTTTGTTACCAGATAGTGTCATTGCATTAATCAAACAGGACAGTATTTATCATTAAGAGGTTAGTGTGGAAAGCGAAGCTTTAAAGAAACTGGTAATCGAAGCATTGGAGGACGTCAAGGGTATCGATATTCGTGCCCTCGATGTGAAAGGCAAGACCAGCATTACTGATGTAATGGTGATCGCCAGTGGCAACAGCAATCGCCAGGTCAAGGCCCTGGCGGATTCGGTTGTTGAACATTGCAAGAAGGCGGGTGTCAGCATTTATGGCAGCGAAGGCATTGATACCGGCGAGTGGGCACTGGTCGACCTTGGCGATGTCGTCGTGCATATTATGCAACCGTCGATACGGGATTTTTACAATCTGGAAAAATTGTGGGGCGATGAAAGTCCGGCTGTACTCAAACAGGATAATAACGCATAAATCCCGATGCGTTTGCATATCATTGCCATGGGGGATCGCATGCCGGCCTGGGTACAGCAGGGTTACCAGGAGTATGCCAAGCGGCTGGGTTCAGAATTGCAGTTACAGTTGCATGAACTGACGCCGGAGAAACGCGGTAAGAACGTGGACGTTAACCGGATACTGCAAAAAGAAGGTGAGCGTATGTTGCAAGTGATTCCCACTAACTGCGATGTGATTGCGCTGGATCGCGAAGGCCAGATGTTATCAACGGAATCACTGGCGGATAAACTGCGACAATGGCTGGGAGCGGGGCGCGATCAGGCCTGGCTGATTGGTGGCCCTGAAGGAATGTCGACAGTGTGTTTACAGCGGGCGCAATTGCGATTGTCGTTTTCACCCATGACCTTTCCTCATCCCTTAGTGCGCATTATTCTGGCAGAACAAATTTACCGGGCATATTCGATCCTGAAAAATCACCCTTACCATAAATAATAAAAATGATGGATGTTGATGTCTACCTGGCTTCTGCTTCACCTCGTCGACGTGAGCTCTTGCAACAACTGGGAGTACGCTTTGCAGTGCGCGTTGCCGATGTCCCGGAAACATTACAGCAGAACGAAACACCGCGAGAATTTGTACAACGCCTTGCACTGGAGAAGGCAAACAGGGTCTGGCAGTCACTCAATCTGACACAGCGCCGTCCGGTGGTCGGTGCGGACACGGTGGTCACCATTGATGAACATATCCTGGGCAAGCCGGTCTCAAGGGAACATGCACTGGAGATGCTTACTATCTTATCAGGTCGCACGCACGAGGTGCTGACCGGTGTGGCGGTCGTTAGTCAGCAACATTCAGTTTGTGTTAATGTCAGTGCAGTACGGTTTCGTGTCCTGGATCCGGTTCAGATAGAGGCCTATTGGCAAACGGGTGAACCCGCGGATAAAGCCGGTGCCTATGCCATACAAGGATATGCCGCCGCATTTATCGAACATCTCAGTGGTAGTTATTCCGGTGTCATGGGGCTGCCACTGTATGAAACCAGCAATCTGCTCAAACAACAAGGTGTCCCAATTTGGCAAGCAGCGACGGTAGCCCATGAGTGAAGAACTGTTAATCAATGTCACCCCCCAGGAAACACGCATCGCCTTTGTTGAAAACGGGGTGTTGCAGGAAGTGTATATCGAACGCGCCCGTAAACGCGGCCTGGTGGGCAATGTCTACAAGGGCGAAGTGTGTCGGGTGTTACCAGGAATGCAGGCGGCATTTGTCGAAATTGGGCTCGAACGTACGGCTTTTCTGCATGCATCGGACATTGCGCGTGAGGTAGAAGCCGAAGAGGCTAACCTCGAACCCAAACCGGAAGGTCAGATTGTTGATCTGTTGCAGGAAGGTCAGGAAGTGGTGGTGCAGGTAGTCAAGGATCCCATGGGTAGCAAGGGAGCACGGCTCACCACTCAGATCTCCATACCTTCACGTTATCTTGTATTCATGCCGGGTGCTCAACATATCGGTGTTTCACAGAAGATCGAAGACGCGGCTGAACGTCAACGGCTCAAGGATATCGTGACCACCCTGGCCCCCCAGTTTGAAACCGGTGGCTACATTGTGCGTACCGTGGCAGAGGGTACCAGCGAGGAAGAATTGCAACGCGACATGCGTTTCCTGCAGAAACTGTGGCTGGCGATTGGAGAGAAAGTCAAAAGCGAACCTGACACAGCCCTGGTGCATGAAGATTTACCCTTGGCAATGCGGACCATGCGCGACCTGGGTGACACGGATTTGGAAAAGATTCGGATTGACTCACGCGAAACTTACGAGCGAATCAAGAAATTCGCCGGTAAATTCATTCCGCAACTGGAACCCTGCGTCGAACACTATCCCGGTGAGCGACCGATTTTCGATCTTTACGGGGTTGAGGATGAAATCCGCAAGTCTCTGGACCACAAAGTCCAGTTGAAATCCGGTGGTTATCTGATCATCGATCAAACCGAGGCGATGACAACCATTGATGTTAATACCGGTGCCTTTGTCGGGCATCGCAATCTGGAAGAAACCATTTTCAAAACCAACCTGGAGGCTACCCAGGCGATTGTGCGACAGCTGCGCCTGCGTAATCTTGGTGGCATTATCATTATCGACTTTATCGACATGACCGATATGGATCACCGCCGCCAGGTGATTCGTGCACTGGAAAAAAACCTCGAACGCGATCATGCCAAAACCCACATCAGTGAGGTCTCGTCGCTGGGTCTGGTGGAGATGACACGTAAGCGCACACGCGAATCGCTCGAACATATCCTGTGTGAATCGTGTCCGACCTGTAGTGGACGTGGCACCCTTATGACGGCGGAAACTGTTTGCTACGAGATCTTTCGTGAGATCTTGCGCGAGGCACGTCAGTTTGATGCACAACAGCTACTGGTTCTCGCGTCACAGACTGTGATTGACCTGTTGGTGGACGAGGAGTCTACCAGCCTGGCGGAGCTCGAGGAATTTATCGGGAAGCCTATCAAGTTACAGGTAGAGTCGGAATATACCCAGGAGCAGTTTGACGTCGTCCTGATGTAAACCCTAACCCTATCAACTGCCATGGCGAAATTTATAACCAGTTTGCATTGGGTTCACCGGATCTTCTGGTATATCGTGGCGGCCGTGATTATCACCCTGGCGATTGGTATCTCGCTGGTCCGCATCTTTCTCCCGGATGTAAAAGTTTATCGCGAACAAATAGAACATATTGCCAGCACTTTTCTCGGCCAGGAAGTGCATATTCAGTCGATGGATGCCCGCTTGTCCGGGGTAACACCGATGATCATCTTCCGTGATGTACGTTTGCTGGATGATGCCGGTAAACAAGAAATTATGCACTTTGATCAGGTGCGGCTGGGTCTGGATGTCTGGCGTAGTTTGACCAATCGCAAGTTGATCCCGGAGAGTTTTACAGTCTACGGTGTAAATCTTGGCATTATACGGCGCAAGGATCATACCCTGGTATTGCAGGGCCTGGATATGGCCAGGTTTGAACAACAAATCAATGCGGTGCCTGAGACAATCGATACCGAGTCCAGTGAACTGGCAAAATGGTTGTTTGAGCGCAGCACGCTGGCCCTCAAACACAGTACGGTTGTCTGGCGTGATGCGCTTCGTGGTAACAAGATATTACGATTTGACGATGTAAATCTTGATATTCGCAATGACGGCGATCGCCATCAGTTCACCGGAATGATTTCCCTGCCAGTCAGTATGGGCAGTGCGGTGGAGTTTGCTTTCGATTTTAAGGGTAATATCCTCAATCCGGCCCAATGGCAGGGCCAGTTTTATACGCGCGGCAATTCACTGCAAATTGCCAATTGGGGTATCAAGCCGGCAATCTTACACACTACGCTGGAAGAAGGTGTGCTGAATGTTGAGATGTGGGGACAGTGGCAGGCTGGTGCTGTCACGGCACTCACTACCAATCTTCAAACCAATAATATTCGCCTGAGCGTTGGGACGCAGAAAAAGCCACTGCAGATTAAACAGGTGTCTGGACTGTTTGACTGGCGAAAACAGGGCGACGGTTGGCAATTGAACATTGATCGATTGCGTTACCAGGGCGAATCCGAGCTCTGGCCGCAAACTAGTGTGCGGGTCGTATATCACTATGGCGAAGGCAAAATGGCCAGCATTGATGGCTATAGCAGCTATGTCCATTTAGCTGACACGGTACAACTGCTTCGTGATATTGCTGTACTGGACAAGTCATCACTGCACATACTCAATCAGCTTGCGCCGCGAGGTGACCTATCAAATTTACATGTTCACTACCAGGCGACTGATAACGCGCTACCGAAGCTGATGATCAGTACTGACTTCAAGGACCTGTCTTTGCATGCCTATAAACATTTTCCCGGTGTGGCAGACCTCGACGGCATGTTATGGACCAACCAGCAACATGGCGCAGTCAGTTTTGCTGACTCATCCCTGCAGTTGAACGTACCAACCTTATTCCGCAAGCCTTTCGATATCACTCGCCTGGAAGGGACCGTGCAATGGTGGCACGCCTATGATGCATGGCATGTTAACAGTCCGGAGCTGGCATTCGAAAGTAAGGATATCCAGACGAATGTGGCGGTGAATCTCAGCATCCCCGATAATCATGCCTCACCATTTCTGGATCTGCAGGCCCATTTCGCCAATGGCAATGTGCAACAGACATGGCGCTACCTGCCAGTGGGTATCATGGATAATGATCTGGTCAAGTGGGTAGATCGCAGTGTGATCGATGGCCGGGTGAAGAATGGTAATGCCCTGTTCCATGGCCGTTTGCATGATTTTCCGTTTATAGAACAGCCGGGCACCTTCGTGGTCGATTTTCAGGTGCAGGATGCCTTACTGGATTATCGCAAGGGCTGGCCAGGTATCACTGCCAATGAACTGGAGGCACGCTTTACCGGAAAAGGCATGTCCCTTTCCGTTCCCAAAGGCAAGCTGTATAACACACGACTTGGCAACACGACTGTGGCCATTGATGACTTTCGGCTACCAGTACTGTCGATTGCCGGTAAGTTCAATGGTGATGCCGATGATGTTGTACACTTTCTGGTTGAGAGTCCAATTGCGCCCGCAGCGACGGGATTTTACAAACAGAGTCAAATCACTGGCGGAATGAACGGTGAGCTGAGTTTATCGATTCCCCTGAGCAAAAAAGCTGAGCAAAGCCATCCAACAGACTATAAAGGTTTTGTTTATGTCAAAAATGCCAGGCTCTCTGCATGGCAAAACCGCCTGGTCGTGAACAATATTTCCGGCAGGTTGAATTATTCAACCAATGGTGTGTTCTCAGACAAGTTACAGGGACGTTTTAGCGGACAGCCGACACAGTTTAATGTCTTTACCCGTGATGCTGGTCTGCATTCGATTATCGAGGTCAGCATGTTGGGGACACTGGATGTGGCGAAGCTGTGGGACAAATTACCGCTCAATGGTCTGGAAAAACGTATCAGCGGTAAAACGCCCTGGCAGGGGATGCTGAGTTTTGGCAGCGAAGATCCAAACGATCCAAAACAGGTTAGCCTGCAGATTACTTCGCAACTAGCAGGGATTCAGTTCGACCTGCCACCTCCCATGAACAAAACGGCAGAGTCAGCGGAAGACTTTCGTCTGGCATTGACCTTTGCGGACCAGGATCATATCCCGGTTAATTTGAAGTTAGGTAATCGCATCAATGCAGCCCTGTTACTACAGGCACCATCTGATCAACCTTTGCATCTGGATAAGGGGATGATCGCCTTTTCTGATCAGGCAGCGAGCCTGCCAAAAGAAGATCAGTTAGTACTGCGCGGCAGCATACCCGTGTTTCCCATTGATGAATGGCAGGCCATACGAAAACAACTCGCGTCGACAGATAAAATGTCCGGCCTGGACAATCTTGGCCTGCCGGTTGTGCTGGACATGGACTACCTCAATGTCACGACACAGGCCGATGCACCGCAAGTCGCAGCTGACGATCCACGCAAGATAGCCTTGTTCAACGGTGACATACGTAACCTTGTGTATGATGACATGCACCTGGGCCACCTTGTACTCAAGACCTCACGCCAGACTGACGGGATTCGCTTTGACAAAATTAATCTGGACGCCCCGGATATGAAGCTAAAGGGTGAAGGAAGCTGGTTTGTACGTGATGGCAAACAGCATACCAACGTGTTGCTGTCACTTAGCAGCGATAACGTCGGTAACATGATCTCTCAGTTGGGTTACAAAGGGGTCATACGCAATGGCAAAGCCAGGACTGTCTTGCAACTTAACTGGGATAATGCCCCCAATCACTTCAGCTTTGCTAAACTTAATGGCACCCTGGGCACAGTAATTAATGACGGCACTATCGCAGAGGTTGAACCTGGCGCTGGCCGGTTACTGGGTTTGTTAAGCCTGTCCGAACTGCCACGTCACCTGGCGCTGGATTTTAGTGAATTCAAGCAAGGATTAAAATTCAAGCAGATCCTGGGGCAGTTTGATATTGTAGACGGTGACGCCTTTACGCAAAATCTGCATATTGTCAGTCCGATTGCCCTGATTGATATCGATGGCCGGACTGGTCTGGCCAAGCGCGATTATGATCTTGATGTTTCGGTGGCACCGAATGTCTCCAAGACCCTGCCAGTGATCAGTTGGCTGGCCTGGGGGGGCCAGGTCGGTGCCTTGACTTTCCTCATGGATCAATTGTTTGGCACGGAATTCAATAAATCCATTGCCAGTAGTTACCGGGTGACCGGGTCATGGGAAAAACCGATAATCAAGGAAATTCCGCGTTCGAAACAAACTGCGAAAGAGTCACAACCATGAACTACTCTAGCCGACGTTCTGTGCCGTACCTTTGTATGGTTGTCATCTTGCTCTGTCTACCTGTTGCCGGTGTCGTGGCGCAAACGAAACAATCACCGGTCTATATCCTGACGGCCAGTGACTGGAATGTACCGCGTACCACCGAGACCATATTACACATGCCTGCCCTGCAACACACAGTTCAGGACTACAATAAACATCCCAATGCAAAGATTCAGATTCATTATCCCGGGGGTGATGAAGGCACGCTATGGGCTACGGAATTACGCAGCTGGCTGGTGGCGCTTGGAATTGCTTCACGCCATATCGAATTGCTGCCGGGATCACGCAAAGACGGGCAACTGGAGATGCAGGTGATCACGCCAGCCGGGTTCACGCCATCGAACCCTGCCAAGGCGGGGGCTGATCAATGATCACCGTGGCTGCCGTCCAGATGGTCTCCGTACCGGAACGCGAGACCAACCTTGAACAGGCGGCACAATTGATCGCGAGGGCCGTAGAGCAAGGCGCCAAACTGATCGTGTTACCGGAAAATTTTGCCCACATGGGCGTGGTAGAAACCGACAAGCTGGGCCTGGCCGAGCAACCGGGCCATGGTCCGATTCAGGCATTTCTGAGTGAACAGGCAAAACAGCACCAAATCTGGCTGGTGGGAGGAACACTGCCGATGGCCGGGGTTTCACCCACACAAGTACGGGCGGCGTGCCTGGTATTCGATGCGCAGGGTAAGCAAGTCGCACGCTATGACAAAATCCATCTGTTTGATGTCAGTATTGCGGAAACTGACGAAACCTATCGTGAGTCTGATACCATCGAGCCCGGCGATCAGCAGGTGGTGATCGATACACCATTTGGGCGTGTGGGCATTGCTGTGTGTTACGACCTGCGTTTTCCCGAGATGTTTCGCGCCATGGCAGCGACGGGACTCGATCTGATAGTGATCCCGGCGGCGTTTACGGCGACGACTGGCCAGGCACACTGGGAGGTCCTGTTGCGGGCACGGGCGGTGGAGAATTTGTGTTATGTTGTGGCCGCCGGCCAGGGTGGGCACCATGCCAACGGGCGCGATACCTTTGGTGAGAGTATGATTGTGGACCCCTGGGGCAAGGTGGTATCCCGCCTGGTACAAGGTGCGGGGGTTGTAACCGCCACGCTGGACCCCAACTTATTACAGAGTCTGCGTCGAAATTTTCCGGCGTTGTCTCATCGACGATTGGAGTTATGGAAGTAAGCATGCCTGAAACGAATTTAGTCATTGCCCGCAAGGCATTACTGGAACCGGCAGACCTGACCGATGACGCATTGCAAAAAGTCATTCATTCCATGTTGGGCCATGCCATCGATTATGCCGATCTGTATTTCCAGAGCAGCCGGCACGAGTCCTGGGTGCTGGAAGACGGCATCGTCAAGGAAGGTCAGCATAATATCGAACAGGGAGTGGGTGTGCGTGCCGTCAGTGGTGAGAAGACTGGCTTCGCATACTCTGATGAAATTATCTTACCAGCCTTGACCGAGTCTGCCGATGCCGCACGTGCGATTGCGCGCCAGGGCCAGACTGGCAACCTGTCCGCCTGGCAGGCCAGACAAATCCAACCTTTATATAGCCATGACGATCCGCTCAGTGTCTTGAGTGCAGAACAGAAGGTGGCGCTGTTGCAAGCAGCGGACGCGGAGGCACGCAAGCAGGATCCCCGTGTGAAACAGGTGATTGTTTCGCTGGCTGGTGTCCACGAAGTGGTGCTGGTGGCCGCCAACGATGGCACTTTGAGTGCGGATGTGAGACCGCTGGTGCGCATGAACGTGAGCGTCATTGCCGAGCACAATGGCCGCCGCGAACAGGGTAGCGCCGGTGGTGGCGGACGTTTGTCCTATGACTACTTTTTACAGGAAGAACGCGGCCTCGGTTTTGCCCGCGAAGCCGTGCGTCAGGCCCTGGTCAATCTGGAGGCGATCGATGCGCCGGCTGGCACCATGCCGGTGGTGTTAGGGCCGGGTTGGCCCGGTGTGTTATTACATGAAGCCGTCGGCCATGGCCTGGAAGGCGATTTAACCGCAAGGGCAGCTCGGTGTTTTCCAATCGCATTGGTCAGCAAGTGGCCTCGAAACATTGTACCGTGATCGATGATGGCACCATCGCAAACCGTCGAGGTTCCTTGTCTATAGATGATGAGGGCACACCCAGTGGGCATAATGTGCTTATCGAGAACGGCATCCTGCGCGGATATATGCAGGACAAAATGAATGCGCGCCTGATGGGCATGGCGCCGACCGGGAATGCGCGGCGTGAATCCTACGCACATATGCCAATGCCACGCATGACCAACACCTACATGGCACCTGGTGAATACGACCCACAGGAGATCATTGCCTCGGTGGATAAGGGTATCTATGCAGTGAATTTTGGTGGCGGCCAGGTGGATATCACCTCGGGCAAGTTTGTGTTCTCGGCCAGCGAGGCCTATCTGATCGAAAACGGCAAGGTCACCACGCCGGTAAAAGGCGCCACGTTGATCGGTAATGGCCCCGAATCTATGAACCAGGTCAGCATGGTAGGCAACGATTTGGCACTGGATACCGGTGTAGGTGTATGTGGTAAGGAAGGCCAGAGCGTACCGGTGGGCGTCGGTCAGCCAACCTTGCGTATCGATCGATTAACCGTAGGCGGGACGAGTGGCTAAACAATGAGTACAACAGCATTACAAAATCAAACCAGACAGGACAGCCTGTTTGATAGCGCGCGCCTGCGTGACATCGTGAGTTTCATGCTGGAAGAAGCCAAACGCAAAGGGGCCACGGCTGCTGAAGCCGGCCTGAGTGTGGAAGCGGGTTTATCGGTGACCGTGCGTCTGGGTGAAGTGGAGACTATCGAACACAATCGCGACAAGGGCCTGGGTGTCACCGTATACGTAGGACAACGCAAGGGCTCGGCCAGTACCACGGATTTTTCTCGCCAGGCGGTAAGCGAGACAGTACAGGCTGCCTGTGATATTGCCCGTTACACCCAACCCGATGAATATGCCGGGCTGGCAGATCCTGCCGACCTGGCCCGGACTATCCCGGATCTGGATCTCTATCATCCGTGGTCAGTAACGGCCGAGCAGGCCATCGAACTGGCAAGAGAGAGCGAAGCGGTTGCACTTGAGTACGATAAACGCATTACCAATTCCGAAGGCGCCTACATCAACAGCCACAGCGGCCAGCGATTTTATGCCAACAGCCAGGGCTTCATGGCGGATTTCCTGACGACACGGCATAGTAACGGCTGCACCGTCATTGCCAGTTCCGGTGAGCGCATGGAACGCGATTACTGGTACAGCGTGTCGCGGGTCGCAGATCGGCTGGAAGACGGCAAACAGGTCGGTGAAAAAGCCGCGCAACGGGCGATTCAACGCCTGGATGCCAGACACCTCAAGACGCAAAAGTTGCCAGTGATCTTTCAAGCCGAGGTGTCACGTGGTCTGCTGGGTCACCTGGTACGTGCCATCAGCGGTGGTTCACTCTATCGCAAGGCCTCATTCCTGCTCGATAAACTCGATAGCCAAATCTTTCCTGGCCATGTACGCATCGATGAACGTCCACACCTGCCACAGGCTCTGGGTAGTGCGCCTTTTGATAACGAAGGCGTTACCACCCGCGAACAGGATCTGGTGAGCGAAGGTGTTCTGCAAAGTTATGTCCTCGACAGCTATGCCGCACGACGGTTGGGTATGCGCACTACCGGCAACGCTGGCGGCGTGCACAATCTGTTCATCAATCACGGGGAAGATGATTTAAAGGGGTTGCTCAAAATGATGGATCGTGGCCTGTTGATCACGGAAGTCATGGGGCAGGGCGTCAACATCGTCACCGGTGATTACTCCCGTGGTGCCGCCGGCTTCTGGGTCGAGAACGGCGAGATCCAGTACCCGGTAGAAGAATTCACCCTCGCCAGTAACCTGGCCCGCATGTACCAGCAACTGGTCGCGGTCGGCAACGACGTGGACAAACGTAGCAGCATACAGACCGGGTCGTGGTTGATTGAGGAGATGATGATTGCGGGGGATTAGTTGTTGTCTCTTTTCTATCCTTTTTAATTTCTTTTAAAAGATAGTTTCGCTCGCGCCTTCGGCGCTGTAGCGAGGTACCTTCTTTGTGCAGACAAAGAAAGTACCCAAAGAAAACTGCCCCGCTGTCGCAAATCACAGCTTCGCTTATGAAACTGCTCAGGCGGTCAGCAGACAGGACATCCCTGTCCAGTCTGCTGACTGGCGGCCTCCTTGCCGCCACCCTTCGGGTGCAACCTGCGCTGTTTCAACGCTCACCTGCTGCGTCAGCATGGGGTTTATCCACTTTACTGGAATAAACAGTAAATCCGAGTCCCATTCTCTATCTCGCTAACTGATACATCCCCATCTGATTGCCGTTCGTGTCTTTTGGCTGAACACAAGTGGCGCCCACAGGGGCGAGGCAGGATGCCGAATATCATAGCGCCCCTGAGTACAGCCAATAAGACACGAACGCTTGGCAATCACGGGTGAGCTTCTTTGCCTACTTTCTTGTCGTTACAAGAAAGTAGGTCGCCAAAGCGGCGAAGCCACGGGCGAAATAATTTGAATTTGACAATAACAGATGAAAAACTTACAGAAAATTTTGTGGCAGGGCAGTGCGGTGTCACTGCCCTGCGGTTACGCGTCTAACAAACCACGATCACACTTCGATGTCAACCAGGCTGCAGGTCTTGGCTGTACCCAGGGCGCGTTTAATACCGGGGAATACAGTGGCGGTCGCGATGGCGATGCCGAATTCCAAAAGTGCGCCTTTATCAAAACGGGCCGCGATTCGATCTCTCAAGTCTTCATTGACGGGTACATTGGCAGCCACGCTTTTCGCGTAGTGGTAAACATCGCGCAGATCGGCTGGTAATGCATCACCTCCGCGAAGGGCGATTTGTATCAAATCTTTGTTGATCCCGGCTTCGATTGCCATGCGTACATTGAGCTGGAGGCATTCGCCGCAGTCTGCGACCTGCATCGCAGCCAATTTCGCCACCCAATAGTCGTTGCTACTCAGTTTTTCATGATGTCTGGCCAGGGGTAAGAAATTGTTGAATTTGGCAAATCCTTCCGGTGAGTGTTCAAGCAGGTCGCGCATGTAGGTGCTGTCGTATTGATAGTGTGCCTCGAATTGCGCGATTTGATTCAGAGCTTCGGCTTTGTTTGTCATACTGGGTTCTTCCGTGTGTGCTGGAGGCTGCCCAATGCAACCTGCTCTATCCTTAAGACGCGGGACGACACGGGTTTGTGACAGTGTGGATTACTGCAGCGGCGGTATCTCGGAGAGTTTATCCGGGTTGCGCACTATGTAGATCGCGGTGATACGCGTTCCGTCAGTAACAAATGCTTGTGCCGACTCGAGTTGTCCATCGAGATAGCGCAACAGTCCCGGTTCACCGTTGATCGTGGCCATGCGGTAGATGATCTGATTATTGAATTTCTTCGTTGCATGTGCGTACAGTTTTGCGATCCGTTCCATGCCACGAAGGATAATGGGGAAAGATGGTACCTTGCCGCCACCGTCACTGACGAGCATGACGTCGTCGGCCAATAGCGCTTTGATGGTTTCGCGTTCTCCGCCACGCGCGGCCTGCATGAAACTGGCAAGCAAGCGACGATGTTCTTCTCTCGATACCTCGAAGCGGGGGTGTTCCTGTTGTACGCGCTGCGACGCACGATGCACCATTTGCCGGCAGCTGGCCTCGTTCTTCCCGAGCAAGGCAGCGATCTCGGCGTAATCATGTTCGAAAACCTGCCGCAGCAGGAAGGCCGCGCGTTCTTCCGGTGCCAGGCGTTCGAGCACCCACATGAGCGCGAGTGATAACTCGCTCGCCAATTCAGCGGTGGTCTCCGGCGTGTGTTCATCTTTTTCCACTAAGGGTTCAGGTAGCCACCAGCCGACGTATTTTTCACGTTCGGACTTAACCGCACGTAGCCGGTCGATAGCAAGGCGCGTTACGATGGTGACCAGCCAGGCCTCGGCAGATTCCACTACCGCTAGGTTAGTGCCGTGCCAGCGCAGCCATGCGTCCTGCAACACGTCTTCGGCATCAGTGCGTGTACCAAGCATGCGGTAGGCGATGGCGTACAGACGCGGGCGCAATGCGGCGAAGGTATCCAGACCGGTAAGTGAGTCGTCGCTATTCATAATAGATCTGCCCGGGTTGTTGATTCCTTATAAGACGTGACAAACGAGGGCTTTGTGACAGCACGCGACTTGGTTTTTGTTACAAGGAAAAAGCAAAAATTTATAGTAAAAACAACGTCGCCAACCCCAGGAACACAAAGAACCCGGTGACATCTGTCACCGTGGTCAGGATCACCGTACCGGAGAGGGCGGGGTCGAGTTTGAATTTTTTCAGGATGATCGGCAGCAGGGTGCCAGCGAAGGCGGCGGCAAACAGGTTAATGATGATGGCGGCGCCCATGACCACGGCGACACCAGGTTTACCGAACCAGGCGTCGGCGAAGATGGAGATGACTACGGCCCAGATGATGCCGTTGGCGATGCCGACACTGAGTTCTTTAAATAAGAGACGACGTGAGTTGCTTTTACTGACCTGGCCGAGGGCCATGGCGCGGATCACCAGGGTCAGGGTCTGGCTGCCAGCGATACCGCCCATGCTGGCAACGATGGGCATGAGCACGGCGAGGGCGACGATCTTGTTGATGGTCTGGTCAAACAATTTGATCACCGAGGAGGCCAGGATAGCGGTGATCAGGTTGATCCCAAGCCACACGGCGCGGCGCGTGGTACTTTTTATTATGGGTGAAAACAATTCTTCATCTTCGCTTAAGCCCGCCATGCGCATCAGGGATTGATCGGCGGTGTCACGAATCACGTCGACCACGTCGTCAATGGTGATCCGGCCCAGCAGTTTGTTGTTGTCGCCCACGACCGGGGCTGTGACCAGGTCGCGGCGTTCGAACAGGTTCGCAACTTCCTGTGCCGACAGGGTGGCCGGAATGCCTTCGATGTCGCGGTCCATGATGTCATCCACCATGATGTCGGTATCGTGGGTGAGCAACTCGGTAAACGGTAGAATACCTTGTAATACGCCTTCGCGATCCACCACGAATAGACTGTCGGTAGTGTCCGGGATATCGCCACGCCGGCGCAGATAGCGGAATACCACGTCGAGGGTGGTGTCGGCGCGTACCACCACGGTGTCGAGATCCATCAAACCACCGGCGCTGTCCTCCGGATAGGCCAGCACCGAGCGCAGGCGCTCGCGGTCCTGGTACTCCATGGTGAGCAGAAGTTCCTGGATAACGCTTTGCGGCATTTCCGGCAACAGGTCTGCCAGATCATCGGTATCCAGACTTTCGGTCGCCGCAACCAGCGCCTCGGGTTCCATCTTCTTGATGATGAGACTGCGGGCTTCATCATTGAGGTGGAGCAGGACCTCGCCTTCGTGCTCGGCGGGGACGTGTGGCCAGATAAAATCACGTTGTTCGGCGGGTAGCGAATCGAGCAGGTGCGCAATATCCGCGGGGTGGAGATGCTCCAGCAATGCGTCGATTTGATCGACATTGCCGTCAGCAACAGCATCGGTCAGTTGTGCCAGGACATTGACTTCCTGTTCCTGTACAACGTCTTCAGTCATCATTCGCCCTCCACTAACTTGACGGCAAGTGTAGCAGGCGATTCAACAAAAGCGAACAACGGGTCTTAGTGCAGAGTGTTGAGTTTGCTCAATGCGTGATGAAAGTCATCATGGCTAGTGGCTTGCAGGACGCGAGCGACTTGCTCGGTCAGCATATGCACATCCGATTGAGAAATGATGTGTTTCACGTCAGCAATATTATTGGGGTGCATGCTGAAGTTGCGCAGGCCCATGCCCAACAACAAGCAGGTGTAATGCATGTCGCCGGCCATTTCACCGCACATGGTAACCGGGATACCCATTTTCTGTCCCGCCTGGATGGTCATACTGATCAATTTCAGTACAGCCGGGTGTAGCGGGTCATAGAGGTAATTGACTTCATCATCGATGCGATCGATAGCCAGGGTGTACTGGATCAGGTCATTGGTACCGATGGAGAGGAAATCTAGGTAGGGGCTTAGCATCTCGGCATTGATCGCAGCGGCCGGGACTTCGATCATGCCGCCGATGGGGACCTTTGGATCAAACCCGATATTTTTCCGTGTAAGTTGTTGGCGCACGCTTTCCAGATGGCCCAGGATCTGGCGCAGCTCCTGGGTACTCGAAATCATCGGCAGCATGAGTCGCACCGGTCCGAAGGCCGAGGCGCGATAAATAGCGCGCAACTGTGGGAAGAATAATGCGGGCTCCTTCAGGCACAAGCGAATCGCGCGCAGACCCAGGGCGGGATTGGTGGCAGGTGAGACGGCACTACCATCGATCTGTTTGTCGGCACCGAGGTCAAGAGTACGGATCGTCAGCGGCTTGCCGGTCAGCCTTTGTACGATGGTGCGATAGACCTCAAATTGTTCCTCTTCGTCCGGTGGTTCGTCACGGTTCATGAACAGGTATTCGGTGCGGTACAGGCCGACGCCCTCGGCGCTGGTTTGCAGCGTCAGGTGCAAATCTTCCGGTAATTCAATATTGGCATTGAGTGAAATCTTGATGCCATCACGGGAGATGGCAGGCATATCCCGATTTCGCCGGTGTTCTTCCTGGATCTGTTGTTCCTGACGTTTGGCAAACAGGTAATGCTGCAATATCTGGGTATCGGGACTGCCGATCAGGGTACCGCGCCGGCCGTCGATGATGATGGTTTCATGATCGCTGAGGAATTCCTGGGCATGATGCAGTCCGACTATGGCAGGGATACCGAGGCTGCGTGCAAGAATGGCGGTGTGAGAGGTTGGACCGCCACGCTCGGTGACAAAACCGCCGATGCCCTGGTGTTGCATCAGGACCGCATCGGCCGGCGACAGGTCATCGGCGATAATGATGTGGCCACTCAGGCGATGTTCCTGAAGATGATCGACCTGGTGATACATGGGACTGGTTAACAGGATGCGCTGGATGCTGTTTACTACGTGATCAACATCATCGCGTCGGGTGCGCAGATATGGGT
>JBECKZ010000022.1:0-17499 GCA_040235555.1 Thiohalomonadales bacterium
GACATAGGTCACGTTGGCAGGCAACACATCCGTAACCTGGATATTATTGGCATCATTCGGGCCGTAGTTGGTGAGTGTCAGGGTATAGACGATTTGAGCGTTTAGGTTAGGCAGGGGATTATCGACGGTGACGGCGATTCCCAGATCGGTTTGCGGTTGCGCAGACCAGACGAACGTGTGCACGAGAAGCAGGGCTGCAATCAGCAGCCCGCGAAGCGGTAGCACATGCTTTTGTTGTTTTTGTGTGAACCCCAATTTAATCGCTCGCCACCTGGTTGATTCTCAACGCACAGGGAAACGATGAACTTTGATTTCGTTAAGGCTTTACTGCTGTGTTACTGACTTAGCTTGGCCGTGGAACGAACATCTAATCGCCGTGAATCTCATACCTGGTGCGCGTTTATTAGTAAAACCTGGAGAAGGCTTACTCATGGTGAGAGTATCGGCAAGTTATTGTTTTTCTAAAGAAAAATAGGTTTTGTGAACCGGTTCTCAAAGACATAAAAATATTATGTTAATCAAATAGTTAAGGGCTGTATTTAAAGCTTAATATAAATAATGGTTTTATCACTTGATTTGCGCTGAGCCGGATACCAGGCTGGCCATCCACCCAGGCGAGCATGGCACTGTGCGAATGGGGGATGACTGTCAAAGAGGGGGCGTGAAGCGGGGAAGATTGTGACTGCAGGCAATGTGCATGATCCAATTTCCCCGCTGCTGTTGCTAAATAACCTCCAACTGGTAATCATCATTCACTTGTTGTAGAAACTGATACGTGGGTTTCGTTGTTCTAATCTGTTTCGCGGTTTCGGACACCAAAAACATCCAACGTTGCCAGACCAGTTTGAGCGGGATACCCAACTGATTTAGCGCATGGCGATGATCGAGGATGACGACGATCGCGGCCGAATAAGTGATTAGTCGCCAGACCAGGCTGAACCCCAGTCCTGGCAGGATGCCCTGGACATACAGGCGCAGGAAATCACTGTGGAATTTCAAATGGGCCTCTTCATCTTTAGCCAGTTCATTCAATGAATCACGAAGTTGTCCGGCAGGCAGGCGCATGGCGAGCAATTTGTAATAGCAGATCCCAACGACTTCGGCGGCAAGCAAGACAAGGACTTTCAGGCGTAAGCCCAACAATCGTCGGCTGAATACAAAGAGTCCGGCCGTCCAGTTGTGTCGGATACAGTGTCCCCCCAATGCATGAACACACATCGCCAGAATTTCCGCGTGCCGATGTTCTTCCTCGACAAACCACTGGACGGAATTGCAGTATGCCGGGTCGATACCATGCAAAGGACTACGCCTGGCCTGTTGCACTACCGTGCCGCCACCGGACTCACCGAGCTGGAAGATCGCCAGGGAACTGGCCAGGGCCGCCGACCAGGAATGGTGGGACTGATCACCCAGTGTTGCGGGTAACGGTCGATTCCGTCGTGAGGAAAAAATAATGGCCCAGCGTTGCCAGTTTACCGAGACGTGATTGCGCTGGAATAACCAGTTACGGACGCGCCGTTTTCCCAGGACATTCATGAGCAGGGTTAACAGGATTATCTTACTATCAAGGATGAGGGACTCATGCTTCAGGTAGGTTTTGTCAAACAGCCAGGAATGGTGTGCGCTACGTCCGGCATGCAATTGTGCCAGGCCGGTGATGCCCGGTTTGATGTGCCAGCGTGCAATGTAATAGCGTCTCTCCCAACCCAGTCGCTCGATGTCAGCATAAGTCAAGGGTCGTGGTCCGACCACGCTCATTTCACCTTTAACAATATTCACGATTTGCGGTAGTTCATCCAGTCCGGAATTGCGCAGCCAGTGACCAACGCGGGTGATCTTGTTATCGCGCATGCTGCGAAATTTATAGATCAGGAAAGGGCGCTTGTATTTTCCGAGGCGGGATTGTCTGAATAAGATCGGACCGCCATCGTCGAGTTTGATTAACAGGGCGATGATTAGCATGAGTGGCAGGAAACACAATAACGCAGTCACTGCCAAAAATAGATCAAGTGTACGCTTCATTGTCTCTCTCCGTGATGAATTTACGAAGACAAGTCTAGGCCGTGATACTGGCAAGAATCAGGATGAAAAATGATGAATTATGGCAATACAGACAACTGGAGACGCTAGTCTTATGTGAACCGTATCTCATTCCGGCTTTCGTATTTTTTGTCTACGCTCCCGGGTCAGTTACACTGCGGCCTGTCATAAACGTGGGGAGAATAATAATGAAAGATACATTCGTGAATATGATGGTGAGCATGATGCCGCTAATGAAGCCATTCATGTGGTTCGCGGCAGCGGTGGCGGTTATCGGGATAGTATTAACGATAACGAATCTTGCGTTCAAAACAGAAATCCGCAAAGCTGTCTTGTGGTCCGGTCGTCTGGTCCTGATTGCTGCCATCTTTTTCCTGGCGGCCCAAGGTGCTGGCAGTATTTTGAATATGCCACCGACGATCAATTTCGGCGATGCCGCGAAATTTCAGTTTATCCTGGTAAGTTTCTGGCAGATTGGTTTGGTACTACTGATCGCTGGATTGTGTATACGTTACCTGGGTATGTTCAGATTACAAAAAATCGCACACAAGTCCTGAACAAGAAAGGCCCCGAATGAAACCAATCGGGGCCTTTTGCCGTATAGTTCGCTCTAATTCATTTAACGCGCTTGAAGTCGCCGCTGGCACAAACATTTTGTGCGGTACAGCCATCAATGTGCCAATCGTCTGCGCTAACCATGCTGATTTTGGAATTGTAAGTATCTCCGGTTTGTGGATGCGCAACCTTGCCCATGAAGTCATGTCCGTTTTCCACCAGTTTGGATTTGATCATTTGCATACCAACATTCTTTGGACCTGAGACTACCTTGGCGCAGACACCGGTTTGATCGCACTTTTTAACCTGAATGGTGAAGCCTTCCCATTTCCAGGTGCCAACCATGTCATCGTATTTGGAACCTGCAAAGGCTGCACCACTTGCAAGGGTGAGTGTCAAGACAGTCAGAGTAGTGATAAAAGATTTCATAGTGTTTTCCTTCCCTTATGATTATTTTTGCTTGAATAAGCAACTGTTTTATTTCATTTGCTTACTGGCGGGAGAATATAGCGCAATGGCTGACTGTAATTTGTGGCATGACTCGCAGAATGACGATGCGCGCAGAGTGAAGTATTAACGACATTCGTCAAGTGTAGATGTGTTACGAGTGACGGGACATGCCGTGATCTGTTAAATTCCCGGGAAATTGGCATGGCCATTATTTATTCAACCACGCCGGTGTATCTGCTATAGTCACGGTACTATCCAGCAGGTCATCAGAAAGTGTTATCCAGTGACAATACAGTTGAGCGCAAAGGCGTCGATGGCATCGCAGTAGTCAGCGGTGGCAGCAAGGCGGCCTTGATCGCGGATCAGGATGCGCTTTTGCCTGTCTATCTCACCAGTTTGCGTGAGCGTTTCAAAAATGAAATCAATCGCCTTACCACCGGCGGTGCCATGCGCGCAATGCTGTCCCAGCATGCGGATGCGACTGAACTCAGTTTTCCCATGGCTTACCTTTATGCCTGGCACTGGTTGCGCCATAACGTACACGACAGCTACCACGACAGAGTACTGGAAACATTTCGGGGACCCAAATTTGGTTTTCTCATGGATCTATTGCTCAGTGACAGTGCAGAAGAATTTATGCGTGGATACGCCAGGCACTGGCAGACACCGGACGAAGGCCAGAAACAATGGCATGAATTTCAACTCCTGCTGACACGACGCGCGGGTGATATAGAGCGCCTGATTCACGACATACTATATATATGGACGTCATTGGGATTGTTCACCGACACCTACATGGTGCAGTTCAAGCAGGTCGCGCGTGATGAGCGCAATCGCTACGAGGGGATGCTGGGACCGGAAGATTTAGAGCGTCTGGCACTGGTGGATGCGCTACCGGATGACGAGCGGCTGGGATCATCACCGCGTTACAGTAAATTGGGGATCATCCCTGCAATGGGGTGCCCACAAACCTGCCGCCACTGCATGTTTACCTGGCGTCCACCACGTGGCAAGCAAGAAGATCCGGATCAGGTATTTGACCTGGTTGATCAGCATACTGACAGTGTCCTGTTTACCGGTGGCGATCTTACCCGGCAACTGGATTATTTTTACGATGCTATACGCAAAATGCATCACATCAGGAATTTTGCCATCCTGTTGAACGGCGATTTCGCGGATACGCTGGAAACAACCAATGCGATCATGGGCAAGATGGCTGCAGCGATTAAAAGCCGGCCGAAACACGCAGAGCTGGCCAAGGTGCTGCTGCAAATCAGTTTTGATGAATTCCATCAGGAAGTTTATGCCGACAAGCATGGCCTGTTGGCCGAACGTATTCCGATTGCCAAGATTGCCAATATTGTCGAGAGCTATCCGCGTTATGCTAACCAAATTCAACTCGCCTTGTTGCATAAACAAACCGGGATGAATTTTTCACAGGATGTCCTGCACAAAGGCGTGTTTGCCCGGTTGGCGCAGGAACTGGGCAGGCGCGGGCATCAGATACAGGTACTGGACATGAAGGCTTCACCACGGATGAAACGCAATCCAAAGGTGCCGGAACAATTGCAACCTGTGCTCAAGGATGCGACCTTTGTTTTGGGCAAGCACCCACAGAGTCCAATCCTGTTGACCAGTTCGACTATCGATGGTTATGGTCGCGCGGCACTGTTGGAGGAGTGGGAGACTGTAAAGGAAAAAGACCTGTTACATCAGGTTCTCACTGAGGGACCGCCACCGGCTGAAAGTTTCGATATCGACATGATGCTGTGGTTCAATGGCTGGGTAACCCTGTTCAACGCCGTACACATTTGTTTGGGTGATCATTACAAAGACGGGATGCAAAAGATCATCGCAAGGCAGCGAAAGGATCCCCTGTCACAGGCCCTGTATCGATTTGATCGTAAATTGCTCAAATTTTACAGCGAGATACGCGACGATCTAGCAAAAAAGATCGAAGCGGCCACCGGACCACACCATCTGTTTCATTCGCTTACCGAAGAAGCACAGGTGAGGTTGCACATGACCCGCCGTCTGTTAGATTAAGTCATAACATGGTGATATCGATAATTGATATCAGTCTATTGTTTACTAGAAGTCCTGTATCATTCGTTAGCCTCCACCTGCCAGCTAACTGGCACTGGAATTCTGGAGTCGAATCCACATTTACTATGTCTAAATGAGATGACAGTCTCAAAATAGGGCCATTCAGTGAGGTCTCTAACCTTTTATTTTTAAAGGGTTAAGCTGGCTAGCCGATAAATCACTAGTTATATTCGATTACCGACAATACACAGTAAAGTTTGAAAGGTATGGAAATAGAAAAAGTCAGGGTCCCGGTTGATCTCCTCGAAATCGGTATGTATGTGTCCGAACTGGATCGGCCATGGATCGAGACACCTTTTATTTTTCAGGGCTTTCTCATTACCAATGAAAGTGAACTGGACCAACTAAACCAATATTGTGAGTTTGTGTATGTTGACCGGGAAAAGAGCCGAATCAAGATTCCGGCAATCAGGTTAAGCAATCTGGAAAAAATCGAACAAGGGCCGGCAATTGTCGAAAAGGAACCATTGCCCTACATAAAACAATTCGAAGAAGAATTCCCGAAAGCAAAAAAGATCTATGAGCGAGTACAGACTCAGGTCAAGAGCTCATTCAAGGATGTTCGGATCGGGCGTGCGCTAAAATCCAGCGAAATCAGGAATAGTGTTGAGATTATCACACAGAGCATTATCCGTAACCCGGATGCCATGATGTTAATGACGAATATGAAGGTCATTGATGATTATATGGTCATCCATTCCCTGAATGTTTGTATTCTAAGTCTGATTTTTGCAAGATTTCTGGGATTCGAGGAAGACAAGATGCTGGATCTTGGCGTCGGGGCACTATTACATGATATTGGGGAGATTCGTGTACCCAGGGAATTACTGAACAAGCCTTCTGATCTGACTGCTGAAGAACATGCTACTGTACAAAAGCATACGGAATATGGTGCTTCGATATTGCAGGAAAATAGTGGCATACCGAATGAAGCAGTCGATATTGCCTTGCATCATCATGAACGGCTGGACCGATCCGGTTACCCAAGCAAGCTGGGCGGCCAGGAAATTAGCATGAATGCAAAGATCGTTGGCATTGTCGATGTCTATGATTCGCTCACCAGTACGACTCCTTATCGTTCCTACATCAGTAGCACCGATGCACTGAAGAGTATGTACGACTGGCGTGGAACATTATTTGATTCCAGCCTGGTCGAAAGTTTTATTCAGTGTCTTGGGATTTATCCGGTTGGCAGTACGCTTGAACTGAATAGCGGTGAAATCGGAATTGTTATTTCAGCCAGCCCGGACAATCGCCTGTACCCGAAAATGTTGCTGGTAAAGGATGAACAGCAACACTTTTACGATCCGCCCAGGATCATCAATCTGAGTCAATTCAAATACCGGGAAGACAATCGCTATGAGATAAAAAATATTATTCAACCTGAACAGGTTGGAGTGGATCTCAAGCGATATATCCTGAGAGAACTGATTGCCCAGGTTGCTTAAGCGACTTTACATATTTTTGATTTCGTAATCCGAGACGGCGCCGTAGACATGGACAGGGTCTGACTTTCCACGGACGCGTTGTGGCCCAAGATTAGCAAACTTGTTGCCTAAATCTTCAGGCAAACGTGTAAACACCTTATCTGATACGATTACGCGATAGCCAAGACGTTTACTGAGGCCATCCAGCCGACTGGCGGTGTTTACCACATCGCCAATAAAGGTATATTCATAACGATCGGCCGAGCCGATTGTCCCGGCTACAGCTCTTCCCATATGAATACCAACACCAATGTCAAATTCCGTGTCATCCCCAAGGTTGATGGTTTTGGTATGTGAAATGATATGCATGGCAGCCTGGATTGCATTTTGGGCGGCATTGTCTTTGCCATCTATGCCGAATACGGCGAGGATGGCATCCCCCATAAATTTATTAATCAAACCGTTATGTGCGCTAATCAGATCAGAAATCTTGGCGAAAAAGGCATTAAGAAACCGAATGACCTGATCGGGTGGTGTATTTTCCACAAAGGTGGTAAAGCGCCGGAGATCGCAGAATAAAATAGCAACTTCATATTCCTGCCCCTGTTTGAGCATATTGGCGTCAGCGCCAAGCAGCTTTTGCATTATGTTAGGACTGACAATCCGTTCCAGGACAGAGCTGACCTTTTGTTTTTCGCGTAATTGTTCGATCATTTTATTGGTCTGGGATGCGATCAGCGCAAATTCGTCATTGCTCATGATTGGAACAAATGAATCAAATTTTCCGTTTTGCAATTCGTGCAGTACTTTGAGTTGGGAATCAAGCAGGTATTTCTGATTTTGTGCGTAAGAATAGGCGACACGCATAGCAAGACCAATGATCACGGCAGTGATGATCACGATATCGAATAAAAATACATTGTGGATGGTACCGATATCAATTTTCTGGCTTTCAGCTATCTGGAACAGAATTAAGTGTGCTGAAAAATACAGGGCAACAATGGTGATCAGTATGGTAGTGACAACAAACATCCGAAGTCGTCTGGTACTGGATTCGAAGCGTATTTCCTTGGCGAAGATAAAGCGTCTTTCATAGTAACACCGTCTCTCGGTATTTAATGCACTATCCACAGCGACAAAGTAGCCATAAACTACAGTGCCGATGATAAATTTATAGGAAATGACATTGGGGACATGCACGATTGTATGCGTCAGGAGCAGGTATCCGATGATCGCCGCGCTGATGTACAGGCCGAGACTGATGAAAAACTCCGATTTAACGATATCCTGGTTCGGATCCTGGAAGAAGAACCAGTTGTCGATCGCAAGTCGTGCAAATGCAATACTGGCAAATGATACGCAGGTAAAGAGAAAAAGTTGGGTGCTGTCAAAATTGAGATCCGGGGTGTGCCCCTGGCTGTAAACAAATACCAATAATGCACCCAGGATGATATAGAGATATTTGAGTCGCTGATTGGATGACCAGTTCTGTTCGGAAAACAGGTTATGCAACAGTGATAAATGATTTTCAGATGCCATTCGAGAGCTTCAGGATTCGCTGCGTTACGGATATGGGGTTATCTGCACCCCATAATTAACATCATTAAAAACAAGGTATTATATCTGCTTTTACGCAGCCCTTCCTTGGTAATACATTGTTGCCATCTCCTATATCGGCTGCTACCCAGTTCATCCTTAGCTTTCAACGAGATAGCCAGCAGCCAGGGGTATTTGAGTCACACGAAAACCGGCTGTTTTACCTAGAGTAGAAATTACAATATGTGTAACTTATTGATTTGATAGTCATAAATAGCAATATATCAGCCGTTTACTGCATTAACGTAGCGCAAAAGACAACGGAATCTCCAGTCTAAAATATTTACCTGACATGCCTGTGATCATGATAACTGCTGTGGGTGACTGGAGAATATTGGCCCAGCGGGTGAAAATGAAAATAATGCCGTTGTGCAGCCACTGTCGAGTGTTAACTTGGCAAGGTTCTACGACAAATCGCGGAATACATGCCGGTACCTGTCGCAAACACTGTAACCAGCTCGAAATTGACTCAGGAATGGTTCATACCAGATAAAACACACCCATTCCCGGGTAATCGAAAGTGCCGCTGCTGCTAGCGGAACCTGGAAGAGATTGAATGACTGCTGTTTCAGCCAGCCATGTACAGAAGGCGTATTACCGCCGGACAATATAAGTGAACTCAGATCCTGTTTAGATCGAGATATGTTTAAGAGTAGCTCTTTCCCAAAAGTTTATGACAGGGCAGAGTAAACTTTGATTTCATTTCGCTGTGACTAATGAATATATTCTGCAAAAACGGTGGTTCATAAACCCACTGGCATTTCTATATCAAAACTGCATGGTTCGGCACATTGAGACGGTCATCACCATTTTCCTAAGCTCGTTGCCTTCAGAATTATTGACAATAGCCAATAACATTGAAAGTTGAAAGGCGATTAGTTGCGAAAATATTAGTGATTACTAATCTTATGGCCAACATTACTGGTTTAGGTCACTCGCAGTCAGTATGATCCCGGATTGTTGTTCAAGTATACAGATGAGGTTTGGTCTGGATGGATATTACTCCCTATTTAAAATTAATGGTTGAACGTGACGCTTCTGATCTTTACATCACCGTTGGTGCGCGTGTCCATATCAAGATTGATGGCGTGACGGCACCCGTCGGCCAGAATGTACTGCCAGCCGGGGCGGTACAGGCGATATTGCCGGGTATTCTTACTGAAAAACAGCTCGCCGAGTTCAATGATGAAATGGAATTGGACACAGCCTTTTCTATTGAGGGAGTAGGGCGTTTCCGAATCAATGTCTTTCGTCAGCGCGGAGAAGAGGCCATTGTTATACGTCAGATCAAGGCGCAGGTACCCGATTTTGACTCATTAAATCTGCCCGGGATTATCAAAGAACTTATCATGGAGCAACGTGGTCTCCTCATTATCGCGGGTGCCACTGGTACGGGGAAGTCGACCACAGTTGCCTCTATGCTCGATTATCGTAATCAAAACAAAACTGGCCACATACTGACTATCGAAGATCCAATCGAATTCCTGCATCAACATAAAAAATCCATCGTGAGTCAGCGGGAAGTCGGGATTGATACCAAGTCGTTCGAAGAAGCGCTACGTCGTGCGATGCGTGAAGCACCTGATGTGATTATGATCGGCGAGATCCGGGATGCCGAGACCATGAAGCAGGCCTTGTCCTATGCTGATACTGGCCATTTATGTATTGCAACACTGCATGCCACCAATGCTACCCAAACGATGGAACGTATTATCAGTTTGTTTCCTGAGAATGCCCGTGATCAATTATTGATGGATATGTCACTGAATCTACGTGCAGTGATTGCGCAACGCTTGTTGATCGACAAAAGCAAGAAACGCGTACCGGCCACCGAGGTACTGTTGAACGAACCACGAATTAAATCATTGATTCGTGAAGGGGTAACCCACAAACTCAAGGAGGCCTTGGAAAAGGCACCACCGGAAAGCAAGATACACTCCTTTGATAACGATATCCTGCGTTTATTCAATGCGGGCCTGGTGACCATGGATGAAGCACTTATTCATGCAGACGAGCCGGAACACCTCCAGGTGAAGGTACGCCTGGGTGGTGGGATTACTTCTGCACCTGAGGATATTTACAATATCTAGGTCGATCAGTACACGACCAGTCTTCTCCGTTTGTATCAGGTGTTATGAGTCCACCGCAAGGCGTGCACACACAGGAGATATTGAGTGGCGCAGCGTTATCTGCGTATAGGCTGTTAATAAAGCGATTGCAACGCCGGTACACTGACCACATCAGGGCAATTCAGTGATTTATTATTTGTATGCCCCGCCCATATTCATACGCTTTCCCTGAGAAAGCAAAGTGATATAGGTCTCCAGAGCCCGCATCTTATTGCTGTCATATGCCGGGGGGTTGCCGTTCAACGCGCCCTGAATGCAGCCATGGATCTCATCCGCCAGTGTCATGACCCGACCTTCACGTGCCTTATAACGTGGAAATACAGCTGCAGCATTAGACAGGCTGGGACCCTTCATGCCTGAACCGGGGACAATAGTAGGACCCATTCCAGCACCAGTATGACAACTGTCGCAGGTCATACCGCGGCCACCAAAAGTGTTATGCAGGAAGATCTCTCTTCCTTGTGTAATCATGGCTGCCAAAGGTTTAGGGGCGGTAGCGCAGTAAACGGGTAGCGCCTCCAAAGTCAGCGCAGATACGAATGCAAGTCCTAGCAGAACCCGGGGCTTAAGTAGGACTTTAAATCCATTAAACATGATTCACCTCTAAACTAATTATTCGAAAAACAACCTGTCTCTGATTATCCAGTGTCTTGATATGTACTTTATGTGTTATCGGTGTTCTTCATTTTCATGAAGAAAATTGGGCTCCGTTCTTTTGATTAGCTATGAATTGGTATTCCAGACGTATTGACAGAATTGACATAGATGAGTGCCCGCTAACTAGAATTAAATTTAGAAATAGTCATTCGCAGCATCCTGGATTTTTGTATCAAGATCCTGTGTCTGCTATGGCAGATCTAAACTGAATCTATCAGCGGATATATCTCCTCCTGAATGGTGAACTCTGTTGGCAACCCCTAACCTCCTGATTCTGGTATTAAATAGCATCAGCCATGTCGCTGCAGACTAGTAAATCATCATTCTCTAATATTACTGGATAACGATGTAGGTAATCTAACATCGGTTTGCTTGCTAATCTGTATTTCACCAACCATAGTAATTATTAAGTAAGCTCGCATTTGTTAGGATGCTGTTCGGTCGCAATTTGGTCGCGGGTCTGGATTATGGATTTGATCCACGCTCTCCGAGACACACTAACAAACCCAGGAACGCCGTGACTCGACTCGTGCTCACAGGACCTGATAATGCACTTCTTGATTACCACTCTGGCAAGGAAGCCTGGTCATGCTTAGTGGATCGTCCATCAGGCTTTGTTCTCTTCATGGAATTTGATCAGGTTCGATGCCACTCTTTTACGAATCGCGACTATTCTTTACGTGCGAGTTGTAAATACGTTGTACACCACCCACTGCTAGGAGGAGTAAAACGATGAATGATAAATCCGACAAGCCAGAGCCATCCAAACCTGCCTCACGCCGTAAGTTTCTCCAGACATCAGCCGCCATTGGTGGCGCTGCGATTCTGGGAGCTCCATTTATCAGCAACGCCGAGGCTGCTAAAGGCCATGTCTGGAAAGTCCAGTCGACCTGGGATGCCGGTACCACCGGTTACAAACTGTTTGAGACCTGGGCAAATAGCATCAAGGAGAAATCCGGCGGCGAGTTGACGTTCAAGCCCTTCCCGGCCAAAGCCGTGGCCGCCGACAACAATGCCTTGTTCGACGCGGTACGCACGGGTGTATTGCAGGCCATGAATCCGTTCAGCCTTTACTGGTCGGGCAAGATCCCGGCCTCGGTCTTTCTGTCGTCCTATCCGGCCGGACCGGATCAACCGGGTCAGTGGGAGACCATGTTCCACGGCCTCGGCCTGCTGGAGCTGACTCGCGAGATCTATAGCAAATATGGGCTGTTCTACGTCGGCCCGATCCAGCACGACGCCAATATCATTCACTCCAAGACTCCGGTGGAAACTCTGGACCAGCTCAAAGGCATGAAGATCCGCTTGCCCGGCGGGATGGTAGCCGAGGTTTTCGAAAAGTTCGGCGTTAGTACCACCAGTATGCCTGGCTCGGATATCTATCCGGCCCTGGAGAAAGGGACTATCGACGCCGCTGACTACGTTGGGCCGGCGATCAACTGGGATCTGGGTTTTGCTGAAATCACCAAGTACATCATCTGCATGGGACCGCCGGGCCAGACCTCGCTGTATCAGCCGGTCGACCTCATGGACCTGACGGTCAATCTCGGCGCCTGGAAGCGTCTGCCGAAAAAAATGCACGAATTCCTCGAGGACCAGGTCCATACCTACTCGGTTCATCACTTCACCGCAATCCAGAAAGCTGATCTTGTGGCCATGGATAAATTCCTCAAGGCTGGCACTACTATATCGCGTTTGTCCGCCGAGGATGTACACCGTTTCCGCAAGGCAGCGGTACCGGTCTGGTTCGAGTGGGCCAAGAAGAATCCTGATGCCAAGCGAGTCTTCAAGATTCACCTCGACTACATGCTCAACCCGTACATGGGCTACATTACCAAAGATGACATCAAGGGTTTGAGCTTGTAACTACTCTTGTTGGAAATGACAGCGGGCGACGTTGTGCGCTCGCTGTCATCCCGTCTTGCAATGGAGGTACCATGTCCGAGTCTGTGAATGTTGTTCTGCCCCATTGGGTGTACTGGGGCTGGTTGGCGATCATGCCGCTGATTTTCATGTGGTTGGATCGAAAATCGAAGTCTGAAACCAAAGCCGAAACTCAGCCTGCTGCCAAACCCACGCCCGATGAAGAAACCGCGCTGGCGTATCTGGCCGAGGAGGATCCGGTCCTGCATGCGCCGGGTAACCGGGCCTCCCGCCTGTTTGACTGGATCAGTGAACAGTCCGGGGTCTTCGTTGCCTTGTGGACGGTCAATGCGGTTTGTGCGTATTTCTATGAAGTCATCTCGCGTTACCTGTTTGATGCACCCACTATCTGGGTTCACCAGGCGTCCTATCTGCTGTTTGGTATGCAATACCTCCTCGCCGGTGGTTTCGCCCTGTTGCATGGTGATCATGTCCGTGTCGATGTCGTCTACATCAAGTTGCCAAAACGGGCGCAGGTTGGCATGGACATCTTTACCTCCGTGTTCTTCTTCATCTTTGCCCTCGCCCTGATCGGCACTTCCTGGCGATTCTTCTCCGATTCGTACTCGATGCTGGAAGTGACGGAGGAGACCTGGCGTATCCAATATTATCCGGTGAAAGCGATGATGGTTCTCGGTTCGGTCATTCTGGCCCTGGCCGGGCTATCAAAACTAATCAAAGACATTCGTTTGTATCAACGTCTTGGAAAGGCAAAACGCGTATGAGTACGACAGTCGCTGGGGAGAATACAGACCGTTCCCTGTGGGGTAGATTCTGGCATTACCTATTGATCCTGGCCACACTCGTGGTGACCTTCATTGTCATTGTCGAGTTGATTAACATCCTGTTTTACGATCCGTATGGCGAGAAACATTTCCTGTTTACCCTGGGCGGTAGCCTGGCTGATGTTGGTGTCGGCAAGCTGACCTTTTTAATGTTTGGCTCGTTGGCTTTACTGCTGATGATGGGTCTGCCCATGGCCTTTGTGGTCGGTGGTCTTGGTGTGGTGTTCATCTATCTGGTTGGTGGTCAGACGATGCTGAATATTATCCCGACGCGGATCTTTCCGCTGATGACTAACCCGAATCTTGCAGCTATTCCCTTATTCATCTTCATGGCCTCCATGCTCGAACGCGCCGGCCTGATCGAGGAGATGTTCGATGTGGTTTATAAATGGATGGGCGGCCTGCGTGGCGGTCTGGCTGCAGCGACGATTCTCGCTTCGACTATCCTCGCCGCCATGGTCGGTGTGATTGGTGCCGCTGTAGTGACGATGGGCATTATTGCGTTGCCGGCCATGCTCAAGCGCAATTACGATCACAAGATTGCCCTGGGTTCGATCATGGCGGGTGGCACCCTGGGGATTCTTATCCCGCCGTCGATTCTCGCGATTCTCTACGCCGTGGTCGCACAGCAGTCGGTTGGCCAGCTTTATCTCGGTTCCGTGTTGCCCGGGCTGTTGCTCTCAGGCATGTATATCGCCTACGTTGTGATTCGTTCCTGGATCAATCCCAGCATGGGCCCCTCGTTGCCAAAATCCGAACGGGTCAGTATGGGGCAGAAGCTGAAGCTGTTGGTCAACCTGATCGCACCGATCTTTCTGGTCTTTCTCGTTCTGGGACTGTTGTTTGGTGGCATTGCCACGCCGGTGGAAGCCGCTGGCATCGGGTCTTTCGGTGCGATTATCGTTGCAGCGATGCACCGACGTTTTAATTTGAAGATTCTGCGTGAGGCCTCTATTACCACGGCGCGTGCCTCAGCCATGGTGTTGTGGATCATTTTTGGGGCCTCCATCTTTGTCGGCTTTTTTATCCTGCAAGGTGGGCAGACCTTCATCACCGAGGCCATCCTGGGCACTGGCCTGCATCCCTATGGCATTTTATTACTGATGATGGTGATTCTGATCTTCCTTGGCATGTTCCTGGACTGGGTCGGAATCCTTTTGCTGACCGTGCCGATCTTCGTACCTATCATTAAATCACTCAGCTTCGATGGACTGTTTGGATTACCCGCGGTGCCGGGCAGTCAGGAAGTGCTTTGGTTCGGGGTGTTGTACCTTGTCAACATGCAGATGTCATTTTTGAGTCCGCCTTTCGGTTATGCCCTGTTTTATTTGCGTGGTGTGTGTCCGCCCGAGATCAGTATGGCAACGATCTTCAAATCGTCACTGGTATTTCTGGCCATCCAGGCGTTTGGTCTGGTGCTATGTATCCTAATCCCGGGCATCATTATTTTGCTACCACAGCTGGCTTATGGCCATGGTTGAGGGACTTTCATTCGGTTAGCGTCGTAGAGCCCGACGAAAGGAGACCAGGATGAATACCACTTCAGCATATGAACTCATTGAATCACAAGAGGCATTAGCCAGCCACGCACGCAGTACGATACTTACCTCTGATGCACTGGAATTTGTCGCACAGCTGGCTAGTCGTTTTACTCCACGCGTCAAGGAGCGACTCGCCGCACGCCAGGAACGCCAGCTGCGGTTGGATCGTGGTGAAATGCTCGATTTCCTGAGTGAGACACGCGATATTCGCGAGAGCGATTGGGTGGTGGCGACGTTACCGGAGGATCTGCTGGATCGGCGAGTGGAGATCACCGGCCCGACCGATCGCAAGATGGTGATCAATGCCCTTAACTCTGGGGCAAAGTGTTACATGGCGGATTTTGAGGATTCGAATACGCCGACCTGGGTGAATCTGGTTGAGGGCCAGAACAATCTTCTCGACGCCGTTGCGCGTAACATCGAGTACGACGACCCTGCCAGCGGCAAACACTACGTCCTCGGCGACAAGCTGGCGGTATTGCTGGTCCGCCCACGTGGCTGGCATTTGTGGGAACAGCACATGCGCGTGGCGGGTGAACCGGTACCGGGTGCCTTATTCGATTTCGGTTTATATTTTTTCCACAATGCCCGTACGTTGCTCGGGCGAGGCAGTGGTCCTTATTTCTATTTACCCAAGATGGAAAGCCATCTTGAAGCACGGCTATGGAACGATGTATTTAATTATGCCCAGGACCAGTTATCTATTCCACGTGGTAGCATCAAAGCGACGGTGCTGATTGAAACTATTCCAGCTTCATTTGAATTACACGAGATCCTATATGAATTGCGTGAACATTCTGCCGGGTTGAATTGCGGTCGATGGGATTATATTTTCAGTTTCATCAAGCGTTTTCGTAATCGCCCCGAATATGTAATTCCCGACAGACAACAAGTCAGTATGACCCAGCCATTCATGCGCGCCTACACACAGTTGGTGATACAGACCTGTCATCGTCGCAATGTGCATGCCATGGGCGGTATGGCTGCACAGATCCCGATAAAGAACGATGAGGCGGCCAACCAGGCAGCCATTGAGAAAGTGCGAACGGATAAAATACGCGAGGTGAAAGATGGGCACGACGGCACCTGGGTGGCGCACCCGGCCCTGGTTCCTGTTGCGCTGGAGGTCTTTGACGCCCACATGCCGTCGGCCAACCAGATCGATCGCAAACGTGAAGATGTGCATATTCAAGCTGCTGATTTAGTCGAGGTTCCGAGCGGCGAACGTACTGATGCAGGTTTGCGTTACAACATGCGCGTTGCCATCCAGTACCTTGCCGCCTGGTTGAGTGGTTTCGGGGCGGTGCCGATATATCATCTTATGGAAGATGCAGCTACCGCTGAGATATCCCGCGCGCAGATTTGGCAATGGCTGCATCATCACGCGTCAGTTGGTAATAGTGCACTGGACAGCGAGCGCGTACGTAAGACATTGGATGAAGAGATGCAGCAAGTGCGTAGCGAGGTGGGTGCTGAGCATTTTGATAGCGGGCATTTTCAGGAAGCTCGCAATATCTTTGAACACCTGTGCCTGGATCGTGAATTCGCCGAATTTCTTACGCTTCCGGCCTACCAGCGATTATTACGGAATGAAGGCCTGAGGGAAAAATAAAATGAGGCTTAGCTCAGGCGCAGGATATATTCCTGCAAGCCATTGGCGAGCAGCATACCGCGTGTGACCCGGAACGGTGAAAAGAGTTTATTTAACATGGCCTGATGGTATGCCGGACTACTTGCTGTCCAGGGTGCGGGCAAATTTACCCTGACAGTCTGCTCTGGTGTCAGTCGGTAATCACCGGGTTGTGCAGGCATGGTCTGGCGGGTGTGAATATAGGAATGCAAGATAGTATGTTCATCCGCCTGTGAAGCGAGATACTCGATTAATGCAGGCAGGACACGCTGATCGAGATAATTTGGCAAATCCCAGAGCAGCACAAGATTGAATGCATTTTGCCGATCAGCCTGGAGGGGGAAACAAGACTCAATTTTGCCGGTGAGTGTGTTGTCTTCCTCTTCTTCATCGGGTTGAACCGCAAGCAGCTGGTCCTTGCTCCCTGGCAAATACAATTTACAGTGATATTGTGAAAAAAACTCCAGGATGCCGGGATATGCCGGGTTTAGATCGAGCACATCGATGCGTATGTCTGGCTCCAGGTCCTGCAACACACCGAACAGGAGCGGGCTTTTGAGGGAATAGCTCGTTTCCTGTTCGGCGGGCTGGTTAACCGCGCGCATCGGTATGTTTCTCATGGTGTTACCCGGATGGCTCGATAAAAAGGGTGTTTAGGCC
>JBECKZ010000040.1:0-7527 GCA_040235555.1 Thiohalomonadales bacterium
ACACTCACCAGACCAATGCCGCCAATCGCCAGAGCGGCACCCCGCCTGGCGGGTAGTTTCGCCGGTATGTTTCTCAATAACACCCACGTAGTCATGAAGCTGAGGAGTGCGATCCCTATCGAAAACAGCTGGATACGAAGGCCGAGGTATTCGTTGTCAGGAAAAAATAAAAATGCTGGCAGTAGCAGCGCAATCAAACTGCCGGGCCATTTCCACTCTGTATTCTGATCGCTTAACAGGCGTGCGGCCTGGTAAAAGTAGGCACTCGCCAAAAGATACAGTCCATTGGAGCTCACGATGGCCAAATCCAGCGGAATAAAGTCCCGGGCAATGGTCAGAATCGATCCAGCTGATTGGCATGCCGCGCCAATGGCAGCCTGTTTTAAGCCGGGTGTTTCAGGCAACAGACGGTAAAACAGATAAAGTGCGGTGGCCGTAACAAAGGTGACGATAGCCAGTAACAGGGCAAGGGTGCGGATATCGAGGCTCATGATATTTATTCGCTTGCTTCAAACCCTTGAATCATGGAAGGCCAAAAAGTACATGGAGCTACGGGTAATTACATGTATCTAAACAAATTCAAAAATTCAAACACGGGTAACGCTGATACAGATGGAGCGTTACAACTTGTTACATCTGCATGCTTAGCATTGTATTAAAAATGCCGACTATATCAACCAGTGTGACAGGTTATTAAAGTCAGGCAGGGTTTTCCACTTTGATGCCTGTTCGGGTTGATTATTTCTGTTTTGAGTATCAAGGGCATGTTAATAAAAAGACTGATTACTGCTGTACTGTTTTTACTGCAATCCACCTTACTATATGCTGCACCCACTGACCTGGTTGGCAGCAGTGCCTGGACCTCCCTTTTTAAAAGCGATCGATTCGATCTTTATTCGGATACGCAGGCACAGAAAGCGGGCACCGAAATTGTTGGCGATGCCGCACATACTTCGTTTTTTGTTAACTACGATGACAATGCCACAACTTCAAATTTAACTGATGATATCCTGTCACTGCGGATTCGCATCGGTGACGAAACCAAGTCCACACATTCCGCCTATGTGTTCTTTGGCATTGATGCAGACGGTGACGGCAAGTTAGATATTTTTGTCAGCTCCGGCTCTGGCAATACGCAGCTCTGGCTGGCCGGTTCAGATGCAAACACCTCTCCCTCCACCACCTCGCTGGCAACTACGGCTTCCTATACGTATGTGCAAGGCACTAGTAATTATAATTTTGCGCTTGTCTCTGGCAGTAACGATCCGGATTGGGATGGGAATACTGATCTCAATAGTGATGGTCACGCGGATGTGTTCATCAGTTTATCGGTTCCGATGAGCGATATCGCGGCCCTGTTGCAAACGCTTGGCATCACCTTTACCGATAGCACGCCACTGCGGTTTGTTTCGCTGTCGGCGACCCAGACCAATGCACTCAATTCAGATTTCGATGGCATCGATAACGGTACCAACGACAATTGGAGTTCGCTGTTCGAGGATCTTGGTATCCTCAGCACGGCTATCACCGCCAGCGGTCCCGTTGACACGACACCACCGCAGTCGCCAAGTGTGAACGGTTTGATCACAAACGATACCACTCCCACCATTACCGGTAGCTATGATGCCACGGATGCCGCAGGTGGCTTTACCGTCAGTGTGAACGGCGTGACGTATACGCTGGGTGATGGCAACCTGACGACCAGTGGAAATGACTGGAGTCTGACTATCCCGGCCGGTGACAGCCTGGGTGAAAACACCTATGAAGTGACCGCCACTGCAAACGATGCGAATGGGAACAGTGCCAGTGATACGACTACGAATGAGCTGGTTGTTGACCTGATACCGCCCTCGGCCCCAACGGTCAATAGCCAGACCAGTAACAGCTTCACGCCGACGATTACCGGCAGCTACGATGCCGTGGATGCGGCAGGTGGCTTTAGTGTCACCGTCAATGGCGTCACCTACACCCTGGGCGATGGTTATCTCAGTGCCAGTGGCAATACCTGGACCTTGCTGCTCCCCGCCGGCAATGCCCTCAGCGATGGCACGTATGAAGTTACGGCCACGGCAACCGATGCGGCGGGCAACAGCAGTTCAGATATTACGAACAACGAACTGTTCATCGACACCACCGGGCCGACCGCACCCACCGTGACCAGCCAGACCACCAACGATACGACGCCAACAATAACGGGCACCTACGATGCTGCTGATTCAGCTGGTGGATTTTCGGTGACAGTCAATGGCGTGACTTATAGCTTAGGTGATGGCAACCTGACAGCGAGTGGCAACAACTGGAATCTAAACATTCCAACCGGAAATGCCTTGAGTGAAGGGATCTATGACGTCACTGCCACCAGTATTGATGGTAGCAGCAACGCGATTAGCGACAGCAGCAGTAATGAACTGGTGATCGATCTGACGGCACCAACTGCGCCTACCGTGGTTAACCAGACAACCAACGATACGACGCCGACCATCAGCGGCTCCTATGTTGCCAGTGATGCGGCAGGCGGATTTAGCGTCTTCGTCAATGGTGTCAGCTATAACCTGGGCGATGGCCACCTCAGTGCCAGTGGCAATACCTGGACTCTGGTGATCCCTGTTGCAAATACCCTGAACAATGGCACATATGATGTCATAGCTACAGCGACCGATGCAGCGGGCAACAGCATTTCAGATGGCACCAACAATGAACTGATCATCGACACCTCAGCGCCCACTGCACCGACTGTGGTCAAACAAACCACCACGGATACCACGCCGACGATTACCGGTACCTACGATGCAGCTGATGCCTCAGGTGGATTGAGTGTGACGGTCAATGGCGTGACGTACACCCTGGGCGATGGCAGCCTGACGGCCAGTGGCAATGACTGGAGCCTGAGCATTCCTGCTGGTAACACCTTAAGCGATGGAACTTATGACGTGACCGCCACGGTCACGGACAATGTCGGTAACACGATCAGCGACACCAGCAGCAATGAACTGGTCATCGGCATCGACACCGATGGCGACGGTGTGATCGATAGCATCGATCTGGATGATGATAACGATGGGATACCGGATAGCGTGGAAGGTGATGGCGCGGTGGATACCGACCATGATGGTATTCCTGATAGCCGTGACCTCGACAGCGATAACGACGGTCTTTCTGATCTGGTGGAATCCGGGCTGGCAAACCCGCAGGCGCTCGACACCAATAATGATGGGGTTATCGACAACACCAATAACTTTGGCGCCAATGGACTGGCCGATGTAGTGGAAACCTCTGCTGACAGTGGCGCTATCAATTACACCGTGGCGGATACGGACGCTGATGGCATAAAAGACTTTCGCGATCTCGATAGCGATAACGACGGTATTCCTGATGTGACGGAATCTGGCGGTGACGATCCGGACCACGATGGCATCATTGGTACGGGTACGCCCACCGTCAACAGTGCAGGTGTGCCAAGCGGTGGCGGGTTGATGCCAATCGATACTGACGGTGACGGTATCGCTGATTTCCGTGATTTGGATTCTGATAATGATGGTATCAAGGATCTGGTTGAGGCAGGCGGTACGGACAGTAATGATGACGGCATGGTCGATGGCTTTACCGACACCGACGGTAACGGCTTTGATGACAGCGTCAATGTGATTCCCTTACCTTTGACGGACAGTAATCATGACGGCATCCCTGACTATCAACAGGCAATATCAAATGTCACTGGATCGAATGTCTCGGATCCTGTGCGTACCGGGATAAGAGGGGTTGGTGGTTGCACGGTGTCAAACGGCCCGGGTGATCCACTGCTGCCGGTACTGCTTGTCCTTGCGATCATTGGTACGAATAAAAAATACCTGATCAAGCTGTGGCGGGGAAACAAGTCATGAACGGCCTCAGCAGATTGAAACTAATCGTCCTATCGCTCGTTGTTGTTGCAGTGATACCCAGCCGTTTTGCCTGGGCAGCGGATGAAAATGCTTTTTATGCCGGTGCTGGTATCGGTATTTCAAATCTCGAACCGGATACTAGCGGAACTGCTTACGCTATCAACAAGAAAAGGGATTTTGCCTGGAAGCTTTTCCTCGGCTACCGTTTGAACAAAGACATCAACTTCGAAGCCTATTACTCTGATCTTGGGAGAGTCACGCTGTCTCCATCGGGACAGATTGCCTACCAGGATATGGGCGTTAGCGCGATGTATCATTTTCACCGGTTTAACTATCCCGGCGACCACATCGATTTATTTCTGCGCGCCGGTGTTGGTTTTATGCAAAACCAGGCCAACATCAACTATGACAGGCGCAACAATACGCACCTGATGCTGGGTCTGGGCCTTGAGTATCCCATCAACAACCAGTTGGCTTTACGTGCTGACCTGGACATGTATGATTACGATGCACAGTTTGTTTCTGTTAACCTGGTTTACCGTTTTGGCAATAAACCGGAACAGAAAGCCGTAGCTTCACATGTGCGGAACACATCGCCCCCGCCGCATACAACTCCTATCGTCAAAGCTCCCGCCGACGCCGATGGTGATGGTGTGAGTGATGACAATGATCAATGCCCTGATACTCCGGTGGGCGAGAAAGTGGATGTACATGGCTGCAAACTTGACGTGGTCATCAATCTGAAGGGCGTGAAGTTTGCGACGGGTTCGGCCGTGATTGTGCCCCACAGCAGTACACAACTGGACGACGTAGCCAATACGCTGCAACGATACCCGCAGTTAAATATAGAAGTTGCCGGTCATACAGATAGCCAGGGCATTAGTGCCTATAACCGCAGGCTGTCCCAACAACGTGCCGATGCCGTACGTCGCTACCTGATCGAGAAAGGGATCGATACCGAACGGATAACTGCCAAAGGTTATGGTGAAGACAAACCCATTGCCGACAACAAAACGGCAGCAGGACGCGCGGAAAATCGCAGGGTCGAAATTCACATATCAGAATGAACACTTCCTCTGTGCTTGTTACAAAAGATTACACGGCAGGTCGAAAGCTTACATTCCTGTTCATCGATGGCTATCTCTGGCTAGCGCTCCTGCTGGGTCTACTCACCAGTGGCATGCTCGTGATGCAGACAACGATTGCAGACGGATTAGTCTGGCCGGGTTTACACTGGTATTCGGCATGGTATTTGGTACTAGCATCACCTGTCGCTGAAGAATGGTTTTTCAGGGGAGTCATGCAGCCTCTTTTATTAGAGATTCCCAGCGGGAGGCTGGGCCTGAGGGGTCTTACATTTGCCAACCTGATAACCAGCCTGATGTTTGCCTGTGTTCATATTCCTACTCAAAGCATGATCTGGGCTGGCCTGGTTTTATTTCCATCACTGATTTTCGGCTGGTTTCGAGACAGGTATAACCACATGGCACCCGCAGTCTTGCTGCATGTCTTTTACAATCTGTTCTTTTTTTATTTTCTCGGTAGTGGCAGATAACGTTGCGACACCCAGAGAGGGTGCGGTGCCTGAGATTCTTCTGTTTATCACCCATAGATATTGTGAAGTCTTTGTTTAGTGACTATTCACCACTTGGGTGAGATTATATCTTCCCGAAATCGCTGAATTGGATGATAGTTATCTGACCGTGCTTGCTGATGTGTCCCGCGCGCCTCATCGGCCTTCAACACACTGATGTTGTTATTTGTTTGTCGACTCCCCCCTTGAAAATTCAGTGAACCGAAACCACATCGGGGAGTGAGATTTGAGTGCTCATTCTTGCTTGCGAGTGATGATTCAATTGACCAGCCCCTGGGTCCTTGACAGCCTGCTGAGGCTGGCTAGAATTAGCACTCATCTAAGGGGAGTGCTAACAAGCCCCACTTTCGCTAGGAAAAATATTTATTAACCTGTTGATTATTCAGCAAATGAGGAGAACTACGAATGAAGATTCGTCCTTTACATGACCGTGTGATCGTTCGTCGCATGGAAGAAGAACGCACCACCGCCGGTGGTATCGTCATCCCCGATTCCGCTACCGAGAAACCTGTGCAGGGTGAAGTCGTCGCCGTCGGCAATGGCAAAATCCTCGACAGCGGTGAGGTTCGTGCCCTGGACGTGAAGGCAGGTGACAAGGTGCTGTTTGGCAAATACGCCGGCAACGAGGTGAAGATCGACGGTGAAGAGCTGTTGGTCCTGCGCGAAGAAGACATCATGGGTGTCATCGAGAAGTAAGCCCGCGCTGAGTCGAACAAACACATTTTCAAGAGGAACAAAACATGAGTGCTAAAGAAGTCAAATTCAGCGATGACGCCCGTCAGCGCATGCTCAAGGGTGTGAACATTCTGGCCAATGCTGTGAAAGTCACCCTGGGTCCCAAAGGTCGTAATGTAGTACTGGACAAGAGCTTCGGTGCCCCGACCATCACCAAGGACGGCGTGTCCGTGGCCAAGGAAATTGAACTGAAAGACAAGTTTGAAAACATGGGTGCGCAGATGGTGAAAGAAGTCTCTTCCCAGACTTCCGATGTCGCCGGTGACGGCACCACCACCGCTACCGTACTGGCCCAGTCCATTCTGACTGAAGGTCTGAAGGCCGTGGCAGCCGGTATGAATCCGATGGACCTGAAGCGTGGTATCGACAAAGCTGTCATTGCCACCGTGGAAGAGCTGAAGAAACTGTCCAAGCCCTGCGCTGACAGCAAGGCCATTGCCCAGGTAGGTACCATCTCCGCCAACTCCGATGACGAGATCGGTAAGATCATCGCCGATGCGATGGACAAGGTTGGTAAAGAAGGTGTCATCACCGTCGAAGAAGGTTCCGGTCTGCAAAACGAACTGGACGTGGTTGAAGGTATGCAGTTCGACCGTGGCTACCTGTCTCCGTACTTTGTGAACAATCAGCAAAGCATGAGCGCTGAACTGGATGATCCGTACATTCTGCTGTGTGAGAAGAAGATCTCCAATATTCGCGACATGTTGCCGGTCCTCGAAGGCGTAGCCAAAGCTGGTAAGCCTTTATTGATCATTGCCGAAGACGTCGAAGGCGAAGCCCTGGCTACTCTGGTGGTGAATAACATCCGCGGGATCGTCAAGGTCGCTGCAGTGAAGGCTCCGGGGTTTGGTGATCGCCGCAAGGCCATGTTGCAAGATATTGCTACCCTGACCGGTGGTACCGTGATCTCTGAAGAAGTCGGTCTGAGCCTGGAGAAGGCTACCCTGGATGATCTGGGTTCTGCCAAGAAGATCCAGGTCACCAAAGAAGAGACCACCATCATCGACGGTGCCGGTAACACAGGCGATATCGAAGCGCGTGTGAAGCAGATCCGTACCCAGATCGAAGAAGCGACCTCTGACTATGATCGTGAAAAGCTGCAAGAGCGCGTGGCCAAGCTGGCCGGCGGTGTTGCCGTGATCAAGGTCGGTGCCGCCACCGAAGTGGAAATGAAAGAGAAGAAGGCCCGTGTCGAGGACGCGCTGCACGCCACCCGTGCCGCCGTCGAGGAAGGCATCGTGGCCGGTGGTGGCGTCGCGCTGCTGCGTGCCCGTGCCTCCGTGGCGAGCGGCCTGAAGGGCGACAACCACGACCAGG
>JBECKZ010000054.1:0-10811 GCA_040235555.1 Thiohalomonadales bacterium
ATTATCAACTTCATGCAGAATAAATTCATTGCTGCTTACTTTTTTTGCGAGCGTGAGAATTTCATCATATTTGTAGTTATGTAAGTCAAAACTCAAGCTGCCGCTCGAGTGATTGTCGTAGTAAATATCAAGATTAAGTATAACGCGGGGTGCGGTGTTAGCAGTGTGACTGACCACCTTGATGCTGGAGATAATCCTGAGGTGATGATCGATTTTATTTATAAAATGCTGCGACGACAGATGGTCGATTTGTGCCTGGCTGTAACGAAGCTGGTTGGAGCCAATAGTTAAATTTTCAGACATATTTTTGTTAAACCCATCAAGTGAAATAATCTCGAATTTTCTAAAGCAAGAACATGGCTAAGTCATCAATTTGGTTTAAGGTCATGGCCAGACAAGCAAGTTTACGCGATTCAATGATGTGATCAATATAAAGATGTCATGAACAACATGGCCGTAAAAAACATTTTTATCGTGTTTAAAACAAAAAATATCATAAAGATGACAAGCGTATAAACAAACAAAAACCCTACGATGAGATATACGGTATTGATTTACAGCAGGGTACGCTGATTATTTTTGGTGAGGACGTCATAGTGAGAGCAGTTAACGTACCACCTCGACCGCAGCCAGTGTCTATCGGAAAGATAGCTGTTAGCGTATCTTTTTCCTGCACATTCCAATGGCCGAAGATGATCTTCTGTGTGGCCATGGCGCGATCCGCCAACCGATACCAGGGGAGGTAGCCTTCGGGTTGGCTCCCAGGTGAACCTTTCTCACTGAAATCCAGGCGCCCGCTTTCATTGAGATAACGCATGCGAGTGAATGCGTTAGTGATAAAGCGCACACGTTTCCAGCCACGGTGTTTGGCATGCCAGCGCGTTGGATCATCTGCAAAAATGTTTTCCAGAAATGCTTTTGGGTTGCCCATGGACAATGTCGATTCTGCTTCCATGGCAAGTATCTGTGCCTGACTGAAACTCCATTCCGCGGGGATGCCTGCGTGCACCAATGTGTAACCAGAATCGTGGTGTAGAAATGGGCACTGCTGCAACCACTTGAGTAATACCGCACGATCAGGTGCAGCCAGGATTTCATCAAAACTATCGTCTGGCTCTGCCTCTATAACACCTTCGGCAATGCCTAGTAAACGTAGTTCCTGATTACCCAGCACTGTGACGGCTTGTTTGCCCAGATCCCGGGCAAAACGCAGTACGGCCAACGAATCGGGACCGCCATTTACAAGGTCACCAGTAAAGCATAATTTATCGTGAATACGATCAAAGTGGATCGTGTCCAGCAATTTCAATAACGTTTGTAATTCGCCGCGTACTGCGCCGATGGCATATGTTGTCATGGCATATGAATCCAGTCTCGGTAGGAAATGATTTTCACAACAAGACAGAAGCAATCTTTGGGCCATGCCTAACTAATTGATTATATAGAAGGTATAAGGATAATAGCCGGGATATTGTCAGGTTTGATACAGGCGCATGTCAGATAAAAGGGGAGAGGATAATTAAAGCCGTTTCGAGGTTTGGCTCAAATTTGCCTGCAGCAATTCATCAGGTAATCATTGAATCTGCATCGACAGTACTAGTTATACGTATAATTCCAAAACATAAATGTTTATAACTAGTCACCGTTCCTCAGAAGTGATATGGGTAATATGAAAATTCCAAATCATAAATATCATTAATTTTATATTCCCCCAATTATTGTGAGAGCAGATATTCCTTATCAGTTGAGAAATAATTATGTGCCTGCTTGATATTATTTATTTACCGGATTAAAAGTACAGAGCGGTAAACGGTTCTCCGGGTCAACATTCACATAAGGTTCGGGAGAAAATGTATGGCAGCAACGAAGAGAGCACAAATTAAATCTGGCAAGAAATCAGCCGTGTCAACACCAAAATCCAAAGCCAGCAAACAGATTGTCCTGTTGGTTTCGACGCGCAAGGGAGCATGGCTGTTTCATAGTGATGCCAAGCGGAAAAAATGGGAAAGCAATGGACCGCATTTTCTGGGGCAAATTATCAATCACATGGTCCTGGATCCTCGCGATAGGCGAACCTTGCTTGCGGCTGCCTCTACCGGACACCTGGGTCCAACAATGTTCCGTTCCATCGATCTCGGGCGTAAATGGTCAGAGGTGTCCAGACCACCTGCATTTAGCAAATCAGCCGATGGAAAAGGGCGTTCCGTAAAGCATACCTTCTGGTTAGTGCCATGCCATGCGAATGAGGCGAATGCGTGGTATGCGGGTACCTCTCCACAGGGTTTATTTCGTTCCGATGATGGTGGTGATACCTGGGCACCCTTTTCAAGCATTAATGATGATCCAATATTTCGCGAATGGATGGGCAGTGAGCAGGATGGCACGCCGGATGGGCCTAAATTACATTCGATTATCATCGATCCCCGCGATCCGAAGCATCTGTATCTTGGTATGTCAGGCGGCGGTTTTCACGAATCATTGGACCAGGGTAAAACCTGGCAACCTTTATTAAAAGGTATGGAGGTCGTAGAAGGCTTCGATGCCAGCAATCCAATGTTTCATGACCCGCATTGCATCCGTATGTGCCCAAGCAATCCGGATCGTTTGTATCAACAAAATCATTGCGGCATCTATCGTCTGGATCGACCAGCGCAGGATTGGGAACGTATTGGGAAGACAATGCCAAAAAAAGTCGGTGACATCGGTTTTCCCATGGTCGTCCATCCCCGTGATGATAAAACGGCCTGGGTATTGCCCATGGACGGTACCAGTGTCTGGCCTCGCACCAGTCCCGAGGGTAAACCCGCAATCTATGTCACGCGAAATAGTGGAAAGAGTTGGAAAAGGCTTGATGATGGCTTACCAACAAATCAGGCATGGTGGACTGTAAAACGTCAGGCCATGACTGCCGACAACCAAAAGAATGTGGGATTGTATTTTGGCACAACGAGTGGCGAACTCTGGTTAAGCCGGAACGAAGGTGAATCCTGGCACTGCATCGCGCGCCACCTACCAGAGATCTACGCGGTGGAAGTAGCCGAGATTTGAGCGATGAAAGTGCATATTCCCAGCCCCTTGCTCTCCTATACACAACAATCAGAAGTCGAAGCCATGGGAACGACCATTGCTGAATTACTAATGGACCTGGATAAACAGTACCCTGGCATCCGTTTTCGTGTGATTGACGAACAAGATCATATGCGGCCGCATATGCGATTTTTTGTCAATAACGAGCAGATATTTGATATCGCCTATGCATTGCAACCAACCGATTCCGTCGTTCTTGTGCAGGCCTTAAGTGGTGGATAATTCGACTTTTGGATAATATTAGTCATTGGTTTTATAGTAAACGGCGGATGTGTTTTCGGGTCGGTATGAATAGCAAGGTATTATTTATGTTTTGTACAGGTTGATCATTTGGTTAAAATTGGACGACACAGAAGAATCAAATAAAGTTTAGCGAGATTTGCCTAACCAGCCCTTTCACAGTGTATTTGTCACTGACACAATTTTTGAAGGTAACGAAATGTCCCATATTGATGTGTTTAATGGAGATGCGGATGGTATCTGTGCATTACACCAATTGCGCCTAGCCAATCCGGTGCAAAGCCGGCTGGTCACCGGGGTCAAGCGGGATATCAGTCTGGTAAAACGTGTTGAGGCGCAGGCAGGTGACAGGGTAACAATACTGGATATTTCATTTGACAAGAATCGTGACGAAGTGATTCGCGTGCTGAATACCGGCGCCACGGTGCTCTACTTTGATCATCATTTTGCTGGCGATATTCCGCAACATCAGGGCCTGGAGACCCATATCGATACCGAGCCGAATGTATGCACCAGTTTGTTAGTTAATCGGTACCTGGATAGTGCCTACCTGCCCTGGGCGGTCACTGCGGCCTTTGGTGATAATCTCTTTACGTCGGCGCAACAAGCGGCTGTGCCACTTAATTTATCTGTGGATAAACTGGAACAGCTCAAGATGCTGGGGAATTGCATAAATTACAACGGCTATGGCTCGAGTCTGGAGGACCTGATTTATTCACCGGAAGCGTTGTACCGCCTGCTATCTCCTTATGCAGATCCCTTTGCCTTCATCCACGAAGAACCAGGGTATATGCGACTGGTTGAAGGCTACAAATCCGATCTTGAGCAGGCTACTGCGATTGTGCCAGCATATCGGGACGATACACATGCGCTGTATATTCTTCCTGATACAAAGTGGGCAAGACGAGCCAGTGGTGTTTATGCCAATGATTTGGCACAACAGCATCCTGAACGGGCACATGCCATGTTAACAACCAAACCGGAAGGTGGCTATCTGGTCAGTGTGCGGGCACCGTTGAGTAACAAGACTGGTGCTGATGAACTTTGCAGGCAATTCGAGACTGGCGGCGGCCGCAAGGCGGCTGCAGGTATCAATCACTTGCCGGTAGATCGGTATGATGTCTTCCTTGATGCATTCAGGGCGGCTTTTTGAGATACACCTCAACTGGATAAACCGGTGAGAGGGTATAAATCTTTATATATGTCCTCCTATACTTCCCTTCAGTACTTTCCTTGTTACGTTACCGTTGATTTAACTTGCTGATGTGATTAGCCAGCTTTTCAAGCAAATTTCCTGTGAATCCACCTGTTACGCATTACTTTCTAATTTCGCAACTAATTTACAATTTCTAATACGGCAAGCAGGTCATACCACGGGACATAATATTCAGACATAAAAAAACCGGAGACAGATACTGCCTCCGGTCGGACTCCAGTCGCTGAACAGAGTTAGGCAGCCAGTTGGGCCTTGATGGCGTCTATCACGGCATCACTGGAAGTGGCATTTACAGTCACCAGCATGCCTTCCTTTTCGTAAAAACCAATTAAAGGCGCAGTTTTTTCGTTATAGGTTTCCAGACGCTTGCTGATGGCTTCTTCAGTCTCGTCTTCACGTTGCACCACCGGGCTGCCACACTTATCGCAAATACCTTCCTGCTTGGGCGGATTGCTCTTGACGTTATAAATTGCCTGACAAGCGGAGTTGGAGCAGGTACGGCGAGTGGTCAGGCGATCCAGGATCACGTCACGCGGCACGTCGATATTCACTGCCATATCCAGCTTGATACCCAGTTTATTCAGCAGGACCTTAAGGGCTTCAGCTTGCGGGATGGTGCGGGGAAAGCCGTCCAGCAGAAAACCATTGGCGCAGTCCGGTTCCTGCAGGCGAGTCTCCATAATGCCCATGATCAGTTCGTCAGGCACCAGGTCACCGCGGTTCATGTAATCCTGCGCCTGCTTGCCCAGTTCCGTACCCGCCTGTACGGCACCACGCAGAATGTCACCTGTGGAGATCTGGACGGAGCCATCCAGCTCTGTCAGTCGCTTGGCCACGGTACCCTTACCGGCGCCCGGCGCGCCCAATAAAATCAGTTTCATCGTACTACCTCGTTTCATGATTATTTAAACTAGTGATTATTCAGCCGAACCCTGCCGGCCACCCGAATTGAGGCGCGCATTGTGCCTGCCACGTCAGGGCAAAGCAAATCCTAATCATTTATACGGGGATTACTTTGATCAAATCAGACAGATTTATTTTCTATGCGGGTGGGTTTTCTAAAGTCTCTTGGCAAATCGATGGATAATCATTTCGACGGGTTCGATTGTTGAGATACGTTCCACACTCTTGCCAGCCTGCCAGTAATCTTTCTTGCCTCGTTCATCGTGCAGGGCGTGTTTAAGCTGATAGAGTGAGCGCAGGGCATAGAGCATACGCACCAGATGTTTGGTCTTACGCCCATTTAACAGCCACCTGGCGAGCAGTCCGGCTTTCAGACCTGTGCGTTCGATAAACGGTGTATTGATGACTGCTACCGGCACACCGGTGATTCGCTCACTAAGTACTATGTCCTGTTCGCGCGCATTCACGATCGCCTTTTTATAAATGATGCTGGCATTGCATTCTGCCGTGGCGATAAAGCGTGTTCCCAATTGCACCCCGGCATAACCGAGATGTAAGGCGTCTACGAAATCATGTTCGTCACCAATACCACCGGCGCAGATTAACGGCACATTGAATGCCGACAGTTCTTCATAAAGCTGTTCAGCACTTTTCCCACCGGCGTGCCCACCGGCCCGATTGTTGACTGCGATTAATCCATCCACACCGCCGGCAAGTCCTTTATCTGCCCACTTACGTTCGGTGACATCGTGATACACCAGCCCGCCAGCGGCATGTACCTTGTTCACAACCCAGTCCGGTTTGCCGAGTGAGGTAATGAAAAAGGACACACCTTCTTCCAGCGCAATATCGATCCATGCGCGCATTTGATCGTGATATTTTTTTGATGACTGTTCAATCAGTGCATTCATGCCGATTGGTTTGCTGGTCATCTTACGGATATAACGAATTCCCTCGCGAAAATCATAGCCGTGCACATAGGTCAATGAGACAGGCTGAACAACACCGATGCCTCCAGCCTCCGATACTGCCGCGACCAGTTCCGGATTACTGCAGGGATACATCGGCCCGCCGATGATGGGATAACGGATACCCACTTGTTGGGTAAAGATGGTTGCTGTTGTCAAGGACTCAGTCCCAGGCGCCATGTCGCAGTGCAATGTGCCACCACATCACCGCTCTGATCTTTGATGTCAGCATGAACTTCATGTTCCATATCGTTGATGATTTTCGGTGGTGTCGTCGAGCATTCGGAATACAATCGACCGCGCGCCTTTTTGTGATATTCAATAGACAGGCCGGTGATAATGCCACGTACCCCCGTCTGCAATCCGCTCATCAGTGCCAGACCGGTCGTCAGTTCACCGAGATTCATCAGGGCGATGGCATGGATGGAATTGAGATGATTGCGAATTTTGCGTCGGTCACGCAGTTCGACGCTTGCAAAACCCGGTCGTATTTCCTTTACCTGCGCGCCAATGGAACCGGTATAGGGTGCAAACCGACCCAGTAGAAAACTAAACAGCCACCGCCCCCCGGGCAAGGAAGATAACCGCTGCCAGCGTTGCAACAGTTGTTGAGCCGGTGACGTTTCCATGGTTGTCATATTTTTATCCTCTATGCACAGGCGTATTTTTTAGTGTAGACGAATTCTATTTGGGGTCAGAGTAAAGACGATTTAATTCCACCAGGCTGCCATTAAAATCTGACAGCACGAATTATGTGTATACAAGATAGTCTCATGTCAGCTTTTGGGTTTGTTTTATAGAGAATAAGGGATTTATACTTCAGGACTCAGTCGTTGTCCGATTGTCTGGAGGTAACGGCGTTAACAACTCGCCCGCGCCGTCCGCGGAATTGGAAACAAGCATGAACGAAGTAACGCCATCCAGCGGCAGAGCGGCTACCGAACTGATCCTCATTATTGCACTGCTCACCATGGTAGCGCCGTTTTCAATCGATACCTACCTGCCGTCATTTCCCGATATCGGTCGTGAATTTGCTGCCAGCAGTACGCAGATGCAACAGACCTTGAGTCTGTATATGGCCGCGTTTGCAGTGATGAGCCTGGTATATGGCCCCTTGTCCGATGCCTTCGGCCGACGGCGGGTAATTCTGACAGCCATGGCAGTGTATATAGCGACGTCGATAGGCTGCGCAATGGCCAGTAACTTTCATTGGCTGCTGCTCATGCGTATCGGCCAGGGGCTGTCTGCCAGCGGCGGGCTGATTGTCGGTCGTGCCGTGGTGCGCGATGCCTTTTCCGGTAGCCGTGCCCAGCGCGCCATGTCCAATGTCATGCTGGTTTTTGCCCTGGCACCGGCAGTGGCACCCATCATCGGTGGCTGGTTGCACAGTTATGCCGGTTGGCGTTCGGTGTTCTGGTTCTTGAGTGGATTGGGTGTTTTCCTGTGGTTGCTGGTAGCGTTGCGTCTGCCGGAAACGCTGTCGCCGCAGAGCCGGCACTCACCGCATCCGGCGCACATTGCCCGCTCCTATCGCCGCGCTCTGAGCACTCTGCGTTTCGTCATGCTAATTGCTATGTTCGCGTTGAATTTTGGCGGCTTCTTTCTTTATATCGCTGGTTCACCGGCTGTGATTTATGACTTCCTCCATTTAGGTGCGCACGATTTCTGGCGACTGTTCCTACCCGTGGTAGGGTGTCTGATGTTGGGGGCATACTTATCCGGGCGGTTGGCCGGGAACTATACTCCAGCGCAGATTGCAGCGCTTGGTGCGTTGTTGATGTTCGGCGGTGCCGGAATCAACCTGCTCTCGACTGCGCTGTTGTCGCCGAGTCCGCTTAGTCTGATCGCACCGATCTCGATTTATATGATAGGTATGGCATTGTCGATGCCTAACGTGACACTGCTGGTCCTCGACGTCTTTCCGCATCACCGCGGTCTGTCCGCCGCCCTGCAGGGTTTTGCACAGACCTTGTTTAACAGCATTGTCGCCGGCGTGATCACGCCATTGGTAAGTGTGCATCCAGTCACAATGGCCGCGACCATGCTGGGACTCAATATCTGTGCTTTGTTGTTATGGATTGCCTGGTTTCGGGTCTATCGCCACGCATTACCGCTCGGTGCCTGATTCTTCGTGTTTGCATGATTGAGCGCGAACTGGGACAGTATCAGACTCCCTATACCACAGATTCTCTCAACGATGCGCTCTGAATTTAACAATGGAGCAGTGATGATTACACGAAATTTATCACTGCGCGCCTAGTACACAGTCTCTCAGGGCGATTGGTGATCCGGGGGTACCAGCAGGCGCTTGAGATAGAGTGGCATGCCGCGACTCGTCATGATCAATAACGGCATGTGCTATCGTTTCCATGGACAGTTTTCACATTTTGGTAAGTATACGATCTGGGGCAGCACTGAATAATTCGTGTTGAACCCCGTTTCTTGTCCTTAATCGCTTGCTTGTCATATGCATAAGTGAGCATTCACTATCTGCAAATGGCACATTTTTCTGTATGGACATGTAATGAGTCATCTTTTTATTCAGTATATTAATGTTTACTTAAGTACTTACTATTAGTGCCGATATAATTCTGGACTTACCTGGGGTAGGCAACAAGGCTAGTGGGTCACCTGTTGTCGGTCGCTATCAACAAATTTAAAAAAGGGCACTCAAAATGAAAAAGTATTTCGTCTCCTCGGCAGCCGTGCTACTGGTGGGTCTTGGAATTTCGCAAAACACACTGGCGGCGTCGAACTACAACCAACGTTTAAATACAAGTCTCTTAACAATGGCCGCACACCCGGAACGGACCGGAAATCCTTACCGTGTCCTGATTGTCGATGGTGTACGTGATGTGGATGTCGATGCATTTCTGAACTCGCATTTTGACATTATCCAAAATGTCATGTTCACGAGCGTCATCGTTACAGACAAACAAGGCAAACCGAAGCGTGACAAAAGCAGTGGTGGGATCCTGACAGAGGAAGACGGCTGTTAATCGAATTTATTACTAATCAAATCTATTTGTTTATGAGGGGAACAACCGCGTCGCATAAAGACCGCGTTTGTCGCTGCGCTTAATTAGACGCCAATACGCCTCCAATGCCTGGGACGCTTTGGTGATTGTTGTATACGAGAAGAACCCGACGCCATACCTGTGCTGAGCAGTTATGGCGTTTTTCTATTCAGAGCCTGTATTTATGCGATCAATCCAAGTGGCGTAGATGGACGCTCATGATCACGTGGTGAGAGACTTGCGGGTGTCTGCAGATTGACAGCAGATTCGGCTGGGAGAAAATGTGGGTCGTAGACGGTGTAAAGTATGCGTGATTGTGGGCGGAATTTTTCTGCATAGATTCGGATAGTGCTTTTAGGATGCCTTGTGTAGCAGTTAAGCAATGCTGTTAAGACATGCTCGGCGGAACGAATTGCAAAGAATGTCTTATCCCATAATTGCCAACAGGTCGTTTCTGATTCTCTAGTTTGATATTCGATGCTAATAGCCCAATCAGATAATAAACTGGTTTCAATGATTTTTTTTAAATACGCTGTATCTGGTCTAACCGCCTGGAAATAATTTATTGATCCCACTGTTTGTCCTCGCTTTAGTGACATCCACAGAAATGTCAATACATGATTTATTTACTAGGAGATTATCCCTATGGCCCGCAGCAGTGTCTTATCAAAAATTGAGCCGCCAAATACTGCCTCGATAGATAAACATCGATAGGAAAAAGCAAAGCGATTGATATTACTAAATGCAAATAACGTAAAGGATATACACAAGGAGAGTTCTATAAACATTTACTAATAGTGTATGCCATAGTCGAATTATATTTGAAGTCAGGAAACCCAAGCCACGGCAGTAGGCAGGTAGAGGATGAGCTCGAGGGAGTAAGAAAACTGGTATGGACTCTCCAGGATCTAGCAGCATTTAGACTCTCTTTTGAGATTTACTGTGGATATGAACTCATAGCCTTTGGGCCAATTGCCATGTTGCAGTAAATTCGTGGATAGCTGGAGCAGTAAAGGGTTCTGGGACGGACTTAGCGGATGGGCATACCTGAAAGAAATAACCGAGTCAAAGACTCTAGTACCATCACCAGGAGCTTGAGAATAGAAAAGTAAAAGTGTGTTGTCTGAATGAATGGTATATTAGAAAACGCTAATGTATAATTTGGAATTCCCTCGATATCCCTCAGTCGGCAAGCACCAGATACGACAGTATGACCCGCACCAACGACATCTGCATGAAGGATGACAGATACCAGCGATGGCATTACCTCACGATAGCTATTTTATTGATACCACTTGTCGTGACGATCTTTATCTCATTGACCGACAGTGATATCGATGTAGCTGCATCACTGGATCCATCTTGTGATCTGCAGCGGGG
>JBECKZ010000144.1:0-2895 GCA_040235555.1 Thiohalomonadales bacterium
CAACAGACGGAACGGGATTGAACGTGACTTAAAGATTTAACTAATTGAAAAGAAAGAGGGAATTTGGTCGGGGTGAGAGGATTCGAACCTCCGGCCCCTGCCTCCCGAAGACAGTGCTCTACCAGGCTGAGCTACACCCCGTTGATGTGAAGATGCATTTTACCTTACAAAGCCGTTCGGGAAACGTCTTTGCTTAGTACTTTCTGTTCACGGCAAATTCGGCCAGGGCATGCATGGCATCCTTATATATAGAGTCGGGTAAGGCTTGCAGGCATTGTATGGCCTGGTCCGACTCCGCCCTGGCGGCCCGGGCAGTGTATTCGATGGCCCCGGTGGATTCAATGGCCGCCTTGATTTCGTCGATATATTCGCGACCGCCATGCTCGATGGCCTGGCGCACCAGTTTGCGTTGTGCCTCAGTGCCGACACGCATGGTATATATAAGTGGCAGGGTGGGTTTGCCCTCGGCCAGGTCATCGCCGATGTTCTTGCCGATTTCCTCACTGGATTCGCTGTAGTCGAGGATATCGTCGATAAGCTGGAAGGCTGTGCCCAGATGCATCCCGTAGCGTGCCAGGGAGAGTTCCAAGTCACGGTCCTGTTTGCTTAGCACCGCCGCCAATTGAGTCGCAGATTCGAACAGTTTGGCGGTCTTGCTGTGAATCACATGCAGATACCGTTCTTCGCTGGTATCGGCGTCGTGCACATTCAGCAGTTGCTGGACTTCGCCCTCGGCAATGGTATTGGTGGCATCGGCCAGAATGGCCATGACCCGCATGTCGTTGATGGTGATCATCATCTGAAATGCGCGTGAATAGAGGAAATCGCCGACCAGCACGCTGGCCTCGTTGCCCCACACGGCATTGGCGGTGTCCTGGCCGCGGCGCAGGTCTGAGGCATCTACCACATCATCATGGAGCAGGGTGGCCGTATGGATAAATTCGATGAGGGAGGCACACTCGATATGGTACTGACCATCGTATCCGAGGGCCCGACTGGCCAGCAGGTGTAAGATAGGGCGCAGGCGCTTGCCACCGCTGTTTACGATATAGTGTCCAATCTGGTTGATCAGGACCACCTCGGACTGGAGTCGCTGCTGAATGCATTGGTCTACGCGCGCCATATCGTCGGCGATCAGAGCGTAAATTTCCTCAATATTCATCAATTTAGCGATTCCGGGGAGTAGAAAGGCCCTGCATCCTAGGGGGCGGCCCCGGGGCTGTCAAGCGACTTAAACTGATGTTTGACCGGGACCGGTTGAACGGCTAAAATTGCCGCCCTTTACAGCCCAGTTTGCCTGTTTATGGCAGGCAAAATCCTTGGAGAATCAGTCAGATGTACGCAGTGATAGAGACCGGTGGCAAACAGTACCGTGTGACCGAAGGCCAGAGCATCAAGGTTGAGAAACTCGATGCCGAGGAAGGCAGCAGCATTAACCTGGATAAAGTCCTGATGGTCGCCAATGGCGATGACATTAAAGTCGGCGCACCCTATATAAATGGTGGCAAGGTTACGGCAACTGTTAAGAGTCATGGTCGCGGCAAGAAGATCCGTATCGTCAAGTTTCGTCGCCGCAAGCACCACCAAAAAGCGACGGGCCACCGTCAGTATTATACGGAACTGCAAATCACCGGTATCAGCGGTTAAGAGGTAATTAAGTCATGGCACATAAAAAAGCAGGCGGTAGTACACGTAACGGCCGCGATTCCCATTCCAAACGCCTGGGCGTCAAGCGCTTCGGTGGTGAGACGGTAAAAGCGGGTAATATCCTGGTCCGTCAACGCGGTACTAATTTTCACCCGGGCACCAACGTTGGCATCGGTCACGACGACACCCTGTTTGCCAAGGTCGATGGCACCGTGGTGTTTGAAATCAAAGGCCCAAAGCAACGTCGATTTGTGAGTATCACACCGGCGGCTTAACCAAGCAGTACAAATAAAACACCAAGAGGGCCCCGTCGATGACGGGGCTTTTTTATTTGTATCCAGCGAAATCTCTCGAACAAGAGTGTTAAAGTTGTAGTCATGAAATTCGTCGACGAAGCATCCATTCATATTGAAGCCGGCAAGGGTGGTGACGGCTGTGTCAGCTTTCGCCGGGAAAAATATATTCCCTTCGGTGGGCCCAATGGGGGTGATGGCGGGAATGGTGGCAGTGTTTATTTACTCGGTGATACTAACCTGAATACCCTGGCGGATTTTCGCTATACCCGTCGCTTCAAGGCCGAAAACGGACAACCTGGTCGTGGCTCCAATTGCACCGGCAAGAGTGGTGACGATCTGGTGATTCGAGTGCCGCTCGGCACCGTGGTCATGGACGAGGAGACCGAGGAAGTCATCGGTGAAATCCTGCAACACGAACAGATGATGAAGGTGGCCCAGGGTGGACGCCATGGGCTGGGTAACACCAATTTTAAAAGCAGCACCAACCGTGCACCGCGCCAGTTCACCAAGGGCACGCCGGGTGAAGCGCGCCAGTTGCTGCTGGAATTAAAAGTGTTGGCGGATGTTGGCCTGCTTGGATTACCCAATGCCGGCAAGTCCACATTGATTCGCGCCATCTCATCCGCTAAACCGAAGGTGGCGGATTATCCGTTTACTACCCTGTATCCGAATCTGGGCGTGGTGCGCATCGAAGCCGGCCGCAGTTTTGTCGTGGCGGATATTCCCGGCATCATCGAAGGTGCGGCGGAAGGTGCTGGCTTAGGTATCCAGTTTCTGAAACACATTGCGCGCACGCGCCTGTTGTTACACATTGTGGATGTGGCACCGCCTGATGGCAGCGATCCAGTGGCTGCGGTGAAAACTATTGAAGCTGAACTGGCCAAGTACAGTGAAGACCTAAAAAACTATGCACGCTGGCTGGTGTTGAACAAGGTCGATCTGTTGCCTGAGG
>JBECKZ010000149.1:0-36524 GCA_040235555.1 Thiohalomonadales bacterium
CACATACTGTTTGCAGCGGTTGAGTAGCGATTCCAGTTGCTGCGGCGTCTGCTCCGGGTCAAACCCGGTCAACATCGTGTTGCACAGTATGAATGCCGGTACAGTACGCGCGTCCTCACCCAGGGCACTGGCCATCACTTCGTAGCGCGCAACGTTATCGGGCTTCCCTACCAGCTGATAACTGTGCACTTCGACATCCGTGCGCAGGAGCGCAAGATTTTCTATGTAGGGTAGGGCCGCCGCGCAATGCGGACACTTATTTGACCAGTAAAAATAAAGCTGGATGACAGGCTGACCCGCCGCATCCCGTGTGTACCAGGTAGATTCGTCGAATGCGCCCGTCGCGGCGTACAGGTTGGAGACGCAGAATAAACTCAGAACAAGAAACCATAGACGCATGAATGGCGACCTGGAGTTTTAAATTGCCTGTAGTGAATTCTACAGGGCATTGGCGCACTAATAATAATTTTCGTTAATTTCCGGCAAATAAAAAAGGGCTCGAAACGAGCCCTTTATCGAAAGTTGGAATTTCTTGACTGGCTTATTTGCTACTCGCAGTCGACACCGGTTTGGACGTCTTGGCTAATTTGGCGTTCGGAATACCTTTCATGAACTCTGCCGCAATCTGATCCATATAGGTTTCAGCAGTACCCTCATTACCGCCAAACATTCCTTTAACTGCCGAATTCACCATGCCCTGTAATCCACCCGAATGGGTCGTGGTGGCAATCAGCACGATCTGAACGCTGGTTCCCGTTTTATACGGATAAACACATCCGGTATATGCCTCAGTTTCACTGGAACCACCGGATGAAAAACCACCTACATTCGTGATTAGTGAATAGGTATCTGCACATTTCACGACTGGCATCGCAAACGACATCCCAAACCCTACACTGGCCTGACGCACACTGACAGAAAATTTACCGGGTTTATCTGGAAGCGTATCCGGTTCCACACCTGTCGTTGCAGTTAAGCCATCTGCGCGAACAGACATGGCCTTCTTGGTTGCAGCGACGACATTGTTAATATTCACATTGGCTGGTACATCAAACGTACGATATGCAGTAATGCTTTCACGCTTCGGTGCAGAAGCGCATCCTGATAAAACAATAGCTAAACAAACAAAACTGATAAGCGTCTTATACATGGTTCCCCCTGTTAATAATCCTTTACCTAATTTATCGATACACTTTTAAGGAATCGATTACGCGCAATTATCTTTCAATTGACACTAAGATGACTGTTAACAAATGTTAAATATTACCCGGAGAATTTTTGCTGATTAGTCGAGAGGGGGTAAGCTTTCCATTGACCAGCGCGCACGGGCGCGAAAACCCAGGTCTTCGTGCTGGCCGGCAAGCAGGCGCTGACAACCGGTGAAGGCGATCATCGCCGCATTGTCGGTACAAAAATCCGGCCGCGGGTAATACACCCGGTAGTGGCGTTGTGCCGCAAGCTCATCCAGGCGTGCACGCAACTTTTTATTGGCACTCACCCCCCCGGCCATGATCAAGGTCTTCAACCCGGTCTGTTCCATGGCACGCCGGCACTTGATATACAGGGTCTCCACCACCGCATCTTCGAACGCGCGGGCAATGTCGGCTTTGGTCTGCGCGTCCTCGCCATGCTTGTGCAGGGTATTCAGGGCAAAGGTCTTGAGCCCACTGAAACTGAAATCCAGCCCCGGCCTATCCGTCATGGGACGGGGAAACGCAAACCGATCGGGATTGCCCTCCAGGGCCAGTTTCGCCAGGGCCGGCCCACCAGGATACGGCAGCCCCAGCATCTTGGCCGTTTTATCGAAGGCTTCCCCAGCCGCATCATCGAGGGACTCACCTAGCAATTGATACTGCCCGATGCCATCGACCCGCACCAGCTGGGTATGGCCACCGGACACCAGCAGGGCAACAAACGGAAATTGCGGTGGACTCGGCTCCAGCATCGGTGCCAGCAGATGGCCTTCCATGTGGTGCACCGCCACCGCCGGCTTGTCCAGGGCAAAGGCCAGGCTGCGGCCGATGGCCACCCCAACCAGCAATGCCCCCATCAGACCCGGACCGGCCGTGTAGGCAATGCCGTCGAGCTCAGTGAGCGCACACTTCACCCGCCCCAGTACCTGTTCGATGATGGGCAGGGTCTTGCGGATGTGGTCGCGCGAGGCCAGTTCCGGGACCACCCCGCCGAACTCGGCATGCAGGGCAATCTGGCTATAGACCTCGTGGGCCAGCAGACCCTGCTCACTGTCATAGAGCGCCACTGCGGTCTCGTCGCAGGAGGTCTCTATCCCTAAAACCCGCATGGGTATGTCCAATAATGTGTCAGCATTTCTTTGCAAATACCGTCGTAGATCAGTAGAATTGCGCGCCCTTGAACCAAAACCTTTTTTAGGAAGTGATCAAATCTATGCCTTCTGTGAAAGTCAGAGAAAACGAACCGTTTGATATCGCACTGCGCCGCTTCAAGCGCTCCTGCGAAAAGGCCGGTGTCCTCTCCGAAGTCCGTCGCCGTGAATTCTACGAGAAACCGACCGCCGTGCGTAAGCGTAAACTGGCCGCTGCCGTAAAGCGTCACCAGAAAAAGACCTCTCGCGATCGTTCACGCCGTACCCGTCTCTACTAATTCTACCCCTGCCCATGGCTGAGCCGACCCTGAAAAATCGCATTCAGGACGACGTCAAAGATGCCATGCGCAGCAAGGACAAGGATCGTCTGGGCACGCTACGCCTCATCACCGCGGCCATCAAACAGAAAGAAGTGGATGAGCGCATCGACATGGACGATGCCGCCGTGATTGCCGTCCTGGAAAAGATGGTCAAACAGCGCAAGGACTCCATCAACCAGTACAGTCAGGCTGGCCGCGACGACCTTGCCGCCAAGGAACAGACCGAGCTGGACCTAATCCAGACCTACCTGCCGGAACAAATGTCCGAAGCCGAACTCGAGGCCATCATCAGCAAGGCCGTTGCCGACACCGGTGCCAATAGCATGAAAGACATGGGGACACTCATGGCCGCGGTCAAACCACTGGTGGCTGGCAAAGCGGACATGGGGTTGGTGAGTAAGATTGTGAAAGCCAAACTGGCTTAATTTCCTTTTTTACATCTTAATTTCTAAATTCGTTTTCGCCCGCCACTGCGTGGCTGAGACGAGGTACTTTCTTTGTACAGACAAAGAAAAGCATCTCCGCCCCAAACGGGGCGAAAAAAACCTTTATCCAATAAAGTACAATTAACCTCATGGCCGGCCGTATCCCCCCCGCTTTTATCGATGAACTCCTGAGTCGCGTCGACATCGTCGAGGTAATCGATGCGCGGGTGCCATTGAAGAAGGCCGGACGCGAGTATGAGGCTTGTTGCCCGTTCCATGGTGAGAAGACCCCGTCGTTCAAGGTCAGTCCGACCAAGCAGTTTTATCACTGCTTTGGCTGCGGCGCACACGGTACTGCCATCGGTTTCGTGATGGAGTACGACCACCTGGATTTTGTCGAGGCCATCGAGGAGCTGGCCAAGCAGGCTGGGGTAACGGTGCCCTATGAACAGGGGCAGCGGGCCAGCCCGCAGCAACAACAGTCCAAGCTCAATCAGTACGAGCTGATGAGCCAGTGCGATCGCTTCTACCGTCAGCAGTTGCGCCAGCATCCCCAGGCCAAGGTCGCAGTGGACTATCTCAAGGGTCGTGGCCTCAGCGGCGAGATCGCTGCCCGTTATGGGCTTGGCTATGCCCCAACTGGAAATAAATTACTGCACACCTTTGGAAATAGGGTGGTCAATGATTTGGTCAGTCTCGGCATGCTCATCCGCAAAGACAATGGTGAGACCTATGACCGCTTCCGTCAGCGGGTGATGTTCCCCATCCGTGACAGCCGTGGCCGGGTTATTGGCTTCGGGGGTCGCGTGATTTTGCCCGATGACAGTCCCAAGTATCTCAACTCCCCGGAAACTCCATTATTCCATAAAGGCCAGGAGCTCTATGGCCTATATGAGGTTCGGCAAGCCATGCGCCATATCGATCGGCTGCTGGTGGTGGAAGGTTATATGGACGTGATTGCCCTGGCCCAGCAGGGTATTGATTACGCCGTGGCGACCCTGGGCACGGCCACCACCGCTGAGCACGTACAGAAGCTGTTTCGCCTGGCCAACGAGGTGGTGTTCTGTTTTGATGGGGACCGTGCCGGGCGCGAGGCCGCCTGGCGGGCACTGGAGAATGCCCTGCCAGTGCTGAGCGGCATCCACACTATCCGCTTCATGTTTCTGCCCGAGGGCGAGGACCCGGATACCCTGGTGCGCAAGGTCGGCAAGACTGCCTTCGAACAGGAAATCGCTCAGGCCCTGTCCCTTTCAGCCTTTTTCCTCAACCACCTGCGCACCGGCATCAACCGTCATGACCTGGATGCACACCGTACCCTCATCGAAAAAGCCAGACCCCTGCTCCAGTCCCTGCAGGATGAAACCTACCGTACCCTGATTATTCGCGAGCTGGCCACCCAGACCAAACAGGAAGAGCCCGCCGTGCGTACCTTACTAGGCATGGGTAATGTCACTACCAGCCCCAGCTCAGGTCAGGTGAATATTCAGTCGCGCTCACCCCAGATTCAGCAAAGAGAAACCCCCTCCCTGGTGCGGACCGCCTTGCGGTGTCTGCTGTATCAACCGTCCCTCGCCACGGTTCTCGCCGATCCGCAATCCCTGTCCCAAATCGAGCAACCGGGAATGGGCTTATTGCTTGATCTACTTGAAACTTTGCGATCTAACCCTAATCTTAATACAGCGGCACTACTTGAACGCTGGCGTGATACGGCAGAAGGGAAGCAGCTGGAGAAATTGGCGACGTGGCAACCCTCCCTCGATGACCCTGACTCTCTCCGACATGAATTCCTTGGCGCATTGGCGCGGCTTGAAGAGCAACATCGTGATACCCGAACTAAATCTCTGCTGGCCAAGTCTACACAGGGTGGGTTGAGCACTGATGAGAAAGCCGAATTACAGCGTTTATTGAGCCGGCCACGGGCAGCGGACCCGGCCTGAAAAGGCGTATGGCTAATGAAATAGACCGGCGGATCGTATAGAATCCAGCGATTTTTCCGCCGATAAAATTGTCACAGCAACAGATGGGTGAATCTTGAGTACGTTTATGAATCAAAGCACGCAACAGTCACAACTTAAGTTATTGATTGCCAAAGGAAAGGAACAGGGTTACCTGACCTATGCCGAGGTCAACGATCACCTGCCGAACGACATCGTCGATCCGGAGCAGATCGAAGACATCGTCGCCATGATCAATGATATGGGTATCGCCGTGCACGAAACGGCACCGGATGCCGACAATGTGCTGATGGCAGACACCAGCACCGCCGAGGTAGATGAAGACGCTGCCGAAGAAGCCGCAGCCGCGCTGGTCAACATCGACAGCGAATTCGGCCGTACGACCGATCCGGTGCGTATGTACATGCGTGAGATGGGTGCGGTGGAACTGCTCACCCGTGACGGCGAAATCGAGATCGCCAAGCGTATTGAAGACGGTCTCAACCAGATGCTGTCTTCACTGGCCAGCTACCCGGCCACCATCGCCGAGATGCTACGCCAGTACGATCTGATCGAAACCGGTGAAGCCAAGTTAAGCGATGTCCTTAGTGGTTTCATCGACCCTAACGCCCCGGATGAGATCCCCAGCCCGGACGAAGTCATTGCTGCCAATGATAATTCCGATTCCTCCGATGATGAGGATGACGAAGATGGTGACAGCGATTCTGAAGAAACGGTCGACACCGGTCCGGACCCGGAAGAGGCGCGTGAGCGCATGGATAAGATCCGTAAGCTGCATAAGAAATATGCGACGACGGTCACCAAGTACGGTGCCCATGACAAGAAGAGTGAAAAAGCTCGTGCGGAGATGATCGACGAGTTCATGCAACTCAAACTGGTCCCGCGCATGGTCGACGAACTGCAAAACAACATGCGCCGCCTGGTGGATCGCATTCGCCAACACGAGCGCGTGATCATGGATATCTGTGTCAATCAGGCGCACATGCCGCGTAAGGAGTTCGTCACCACCTTCCCGGAAAACGAAACCAATGCCAAGTGGCTGCAACAGCACATCAAGGCCGGCAACGCCTATTCCGATGTGCTGAAGGCGCACCAGGAAGAAATCGAAAAGGCGCAGCACCGCCTGATCAGTATCGAACAGGAATCCGGCATGCAGATTTCCGAGCTGAAGGATATCAATCGTAAGGTATCGATTGGTGAAGCCAAGGCCCGCCGCGCCAAGAAGGAAATGGTAGAAGCCAACCTGCGTCTGGTAATCTCCATCGCCAAGAAGTACACCAACCGCGGTCTGCAGTTCCTCGACCTGATCCAGGAAGGCAACATCGGTTTGATGAAGGCAGTCGACAAATTCGAATACCGTCGCGGTTACAAGTTCTCGACCTATGCGACCTGGTGGATTCGCCAGGCCATCACCCGCTCTATCGCGGACCAGGCGCGTACCATCCGGATTCCGGTACACATGATCGAGACCATCAACAAGCTTAATCGTATCTCACGCCAGATGCTGCAGGAGATGGGGCGCGAGCCGACGCCAGAAGAACTGGCCGAGCGCATGGAGATGCCGGAAGACAAGATCCGTAAGGTGCTGAAGATCGCGAAGGAACCGATCTCCATGGAGACGCCCATCGGTGATGATGAAGACTCGCACCTGGGCGACTTCATCGAGGACTCCAATGCAGCTTCGCCGATAGATTCCGCGACCTCGTCCGGTCTGCGTGAAGCAACCCAGGAAGTCCTGGGTGGTCTGACTGCACGCGAGGCCAAGGTGCTGCGCATGCGTTTCGGTATCGACATGAACACCGACCACACCCTGGAAGAAGTGGGCAAGCAGTTCGACGTGACACGTGAGCGGATCCGTCAGATTGAAGCCAAGGCCCTGCGCAAGCTGCGTCATCCATCTCGTTCAGAGACCCTGCGCAGCTTCCTGGATATGGATCAAACAACCTGATCAATTAAAAATGAAAGGGCGCTTATAGCGCCCTTGTTTTATCTAACAATTATAAAAGTTATAATTTCTTTTAAATAAATTCACCCGGTTCTGTTTGCCCCTGTAGCTCAGTTGGTTAGAGCAGTGGACTCATAATCCATTGGTCCTAGGTTCAAGTCCTAGCGGGGGCACCAAATACCACTTACTTGCAATTCATTCACGTCAGCATGTTTTGAGCAAGTTTCACAGATTAAGGTAGTATCTCAGCATTTTTAAGCGTTTTAATGGCTTCTTCCGGCGGTGAGTTCAATTGATCGCTGACCGCTCAGCATATCCTGGCACGGTGTGCACAAATTATGGTGATGTGCACATCATTTATTTATTTGATGTAAAGATCTTAGCACCAGCTAGCTTCATCGTTCGGCTTTTTGAGCAGCTCTTCCACGTTGGCGAGCAAGACGCGATAGCCAACATTTCCATACAAAGTTTGTCGACCGCCGTCGATAACAAAGGACGGGCTGCCTTTTATCCCTTGCTGGTATGATTTCTGATAGTCGTGCATCAACGCGGCCATTGCCGTGCCGTCATTGATGCTTTTTATTATTAATTTTTGGTTCAGACCGTTTGCTTCAACCAGGCCGAAAAGAACTTCCAGGTCCCCAATATTCTGCGCATCCACAAAAAATGCTTTTCGAAAATTTAACGCCATGTTAATGCATTGGCCCATGCCATAGATTGCTTCGATAGCCTTCAGCATCAAGTGTGCATTTGCAGATGTTGTGGGTCTTATTTCTCTCCAGACTTTATCGTTGATATATGCATATTCGAAGACAGCAGCGGATTTTTGCACATGCTCTGCAAAACCCTCATATCCGCCTTTTTCTTTCCATTGCGCATCAATCTTTGCAGGCACATCACCGAAGACGTCAACAAAACAATACTGGAACTCGATTTGATTTTGTAATTCTTTTTTAAGTTCATCAATACGCCGTTGCGCTATCCATGCCCAGACACAAAGAATGTCCGTGTAGTATTCAATAACAAGGGGACTATTCATGCTGGTTATCCCTGGCCGCCACGTACCCGACCCTGATTTTCGTTCATTGAGAGAAATGCTACAATAAATTGCTTCAAGCCGCATTTCACTTCGTCAATCTAATCCGTTTTTGGATGGAACCGCCCGGTAATACTGCGCGCAATTACCATTACCACCAGCAAAACGGCCAGTACCAGTAATTCTTCCGTGGAAACGCTTTTGCCGTAGATCTTGATAATCATCTCGCGCAGAATGAAAACGGCGGTGACATCGATTAGCAGAGACAGGCGGATTCGGTGCATCTTGACATAATTGATGAAGATACTGAACAGCTCTATCACCACGAACACGTCCAGTACACTGACCACCAGGTCGCGGAAATCAGCGTCATCCAGTTTGATTTTCGACAGGCTCGGAATCAGATGCACGATATCCGCCACGACATCCACGAAGGCAAAGATCAGCGTTGCCAGCATGAGCAGGATCAGGCCATAGACAATCACGTCAATGGTCACGTCATAGGCACGCTGGATCATCTGCTTCAGATCGCTCAGTTTATTTTCATCCATCGTGATCCCTCATGAGCTGTTCAAACGTCGCACTGTACGAGAACCGCTTATTGTTACGTTACAAGATGACTTGCGTTCCCAGTTCCACCACACTGTTGGGCGGCAGATTGTAGTAGGTCGAGGCACCTTCAGACTGGCGCGTCATCCAGGCATACAGTGCAGCACGCCAGTGCGGCAGGTTGCCCGGGCCATCGATCACCGTTGAGCGTGCCACGAAGTAACTGGTCTGCATCGGGACCAGCTCTATGTTGTGCCGAGCCAATCCTTCCAGGGCCCAGGGCACATCGGGTTCTTCGCGAAATCCAAAATGGACGGTAACCCCATACATCTCTTCACCGAGTTTTTTCAGAGTCAGGCGGCGTTTTCTTGCTACGTAAGGAATTTCTTCCGTCTTCACATGCAAAAAAATCGTGCGCTCGTGCATGACCTTATAGTGTTTGAGATTATGAAACAGTGCGCTTGGCACCAGGGTGGGATCTGAGGTCAGATACACGGCCGTACCGGGTACCTGCGGTACGCTCGGTAGCGGACTGGAAAGAAAATCACTCATGGGAATATCGATTTCACGCCGCTGCACACCTACCAGCCGGGTCCCTTCTTTCCACGTCGTCAGGAGGGTAAAGATAAATAAACCTAACATGACGGGCAACCAACCGCCCTGTTCCAGCTTGGTGAGGTTGGAACCGAGGAACATCAGTTCAAGCAACCCGAATAACAGCAATAACCCAATCAGGCCTGCATGCAAACGGCCGGGCAGGCGCATGGCGATAAACAGGGTCAGCGTCGTGGTAATGATCATGGTACCGGACACGGCGATGCCGTATGCCGCGGCCAGGGCACCGCTGGATTCGAATTTCGCGACCAGCAGCAATACCATGACCAACATCAACCAGTTCACACTTGGTATGTAGATCTGGCCACGATGAATATCCGAGGTATGCAATACACGCAAACGCGGCAAGTAACCTAACCGCGACGCCTGCAACGTGATCGAGAAGGCGCCGGTAATCGTGGCCTGTGAGGCAATGATGGTGGCAGCAGTGGCCAGCACTACCAACGGTACCAGTAACCAATCAGGTGCCAACATATAAAACGGGTTCTTAACTGCGCCCGCCTCACGCAACACCAGCGCACCCTGACCAAAATAGTTAATCAGCAGTGCCGGGAACACCAGACCATACCATGCCACCCGCACGGCACGCGCGCCAAAGTGCCCCATATCAGCATACAGGGCTTCACCACCGGTCATGGCAAGAAATACGGCTGCAAGTATAATGAACGCGCGTCCGGGCTGTTCCACGAAAAAGGTCAGTGCATGCATTGGGTTGAGTGCCTGCAATACCTGCGGTGTCTGCCAGATGCTGATCGCGCCCAGTGTCGCCAGCGTGATAAACCACACCAGGGTGATTGGACCAAACAGGTTACCGACTTTCCCCGTGCCAAAACGCTGGATCAGAAACAGTCCGATGATGATCCCCATGGTGATCGGCACGATGAGATGATGTAAGTGTGGCGCGGCAACATGCATGCCTTCCACTGCGGAGAGCACGGAGATCGCTGGGGTAATGATAGCATCACCATAGAACAATGCCGCCGCAAACACCCCAATGCTGACTACCACCTTGGCCCAGCGCGGGCTATGACGCGCGAAACGGTGCGCCATGGCGGTTAACGCCAGGACCCCGCCCTCGCCCTCGTTATCAAAGCGCAGCATGACCCAGACGTATTTAACCGAGACGATCAACATGACCGACCAGAACAGGGCTGAAAGTGTCGCCAGCACATTCGACTGACTGGCGGTCAGGGCATGGGGACCGGTAAAGGCTTCTTTGAAGGCATATAACGGGCTGGTACCGATATCACCGTACACGATACCCAGTGCCGCCAGCGCCATTAATGCCAGACTGGACTGGTGATCGGAGCGCTTTATCGACATGGGATCAGGTCTTCTTCGGGCTGCCAGGTAACAAGGCCTTCATACAAACGGAGGGAGCGGCAATACACGACGGGAAAGTGAAATCGAAAAACTGTTGCATGTCTGATGAGCTGACAATTGTTATGTCAGCGCAGTATAAATAAGGTATCAATACCAGTCTACCGGCAGATTTTCTGCATGACCCGCCTGGGCAGGCGAAATTCCAGATTACTAACAGGTACTGTTGAGGCCGAAAAGGCAGAAAGGCTATTAACTCGTCAATGCTCAGCACAGCAGATCGGAAACACACCACCCAAATTTCCCCGCAATGACCGATTCAATTGCTGGGTTATGATCGGCCCAACCAAGTCAGCGAGGCTAAATACCTTTTCTAGAACTAAGGAGAATCAGCTATAAGTAATTTTATTTTTGCGATCTGCCTCAAAAAAAATTACTGTATCATCCCACCGAAAATAATATGTATAACGGTTACGAGCATGGATGAATCTCGTCAGGACAGATTAAAGGAATTATTCGATTTGGCCCTTCGCTGGCCAAGGTTGCAGCGCACCGAATATCTCGCATACAAGTGTGGCGATGACGCTGACCTGTTAGCAGAAGTCCAGGCTATGCTGTCGGCTCACATCAGTAATCCCAACAACCTGGCAGGCCCCGCCGGCACCCGCATTCGAGAAATTAGTGATAACCGCATCGGCCAGAAAATCGGTCCGCACCAGATCCTCGAAAAGATCGGCGTAGGTGGCATGGGTGTCATCTACAAGGCACACGATGCCAGACTGGATCGCCACGTTGCGCTGAAATTTATTCCCAGGTATCTCAATGCCGATGAGGAAGTACGCGAACGCTTTATTACCGAAGCGCGCGCCGCCTCACGCCTGGATAATCCACATATTTGTGTGATTCATGATATCGAGGAAGCCCCGGACGGCATGTTGTTTATCACCATGCCGTATTACGAAGGCGAAACCCTCGATATGCGCATTGCCCGTGGCGCCCTGCCACTGGGCGAAGCCATAGACATAGCGATCAAGGTGAGCGACGGACTGGCTGCGGCCCATCGCCAACATATCGTGCACCGCGATATTAAACCCGCCAATATCATGCTTACCGATAACGGTATCAAGATCCTCGACTTTGGTGTCGCCAAACTGGACAACATCAAACTCACCCACACCGGCTCGAGTATCGGTACCCTCTCCTACATGGCACCCGAACAATTACGTGGCGAGCCTGTGGACGGACGTGCCGACATCTGGGCGTTGGGTGCCACCCTGTTTGAAATGATCAGCGGCCGACGTGCCTTTCCAGATGAAGGGCTACCGCAGGTTGTTCACACCGTGGCCTATGGTAGCGACGACCCGGTGCAAACACTGGCGGCAGACTTCCCGGCGCCACTCATCGAGCTGCTCCAGCACAGCCTCGCCCGCGATCTGGCCAAGCGCTTACCAGACATGGATGCCATGCAGGCTGCGTTACTGAATTTACGTGAGGCACTCACCAGCAGTCACCCACCCCAGATATACAATGCCAATCCCGTGCAACGTACACGCTTTGCCTGGGATGACAAGTTGCTGGAGGAATTGGCAAACATCCTGTTACCGTACGTCGGCCCGCTGGCGAGTATGCTGGTCAACAGCAGCGCCAAACAGGCAGCCGACGTTCAAGCGCTGGGTCATTTACTGGCCGAAAAAATCCCGAACCCACAGGAGCGGGAGCAGTTTCTACGCAAGGTCAAACTGCGACTGGCAGCGCATACCCATCCCCCCATCCCCAAAACCGTGCAAACCGATGGCACGGTTTACGGTTTGAACCTGTCGCCCGCGCAACTGGCACGACTGGAGACCGGACTCACCCCCTACATCGGCCCCATAGCTGGCACTCTGATCAGGCATATCGCTACCCAGGTCACGCATTATGTGGATCTGTGCCGGCAACTGGCGGAACAAATACCCAACGAACGAGAACGACAACGCTTTTTACAAGAGGTGAAAGATGAGGAGAAAAATTAATTTTGCAATCGGGCTTGCCCTGCTGAGTGGAATCTCTGTTCCAGTCATGGCAAGCGATCTACCCAACTGGACCGCCACACTGGACACAAATCCATTGACGCAAAAGCAGGCATGCCTGCTCGAATCCGTGACGCAAACCATAAACGACGGTCGCACTACTACGCCGATGCATATGGTGTTCGATGGCAAGTCATTGCTGGTAGTCACTCGGTCCAAAATCGACCTGAGCTATCCAGATGTTGGTATGCATGTAGATTCAAAAGCAGGTATGACAGTTGATCGCCTGCATAAGGATACCAGTGTCATTTTTGACAAGGATCCGGATTTGATTCGCGATCAATTCATCCGCGGCCGCACAGCATTTGTTGCCCTGGGTTTCTGGCCAACCTGGCCCAAGAGCAACACCACCATCACCCAATTCAGTCTGATGGGTTTCACCGTGGCATATCACGAATTTGAGGATTGCCAGAAAACACATGCAAACCTCGCGCAAAAACAATAAAGACAGGAGTCACTTTCATGGGATTACGATTAAAATTCAATTTGATCATGCTGCTGGTTACCCTCATTGGCATGGCTGGTATCGGATACATTGCCAACGTGGTATTGCAGCGCAATGCCCGCCAAGAAATCCTGCATACCGCAGGGCTCATGATGGAAAGCGCCCTCGCCGTGCGCAATTATACCGTCAAGGAGATCCGGCCCTTACTCTCGGTGCAGATGACACGCGAGTTCCTGCCCGAGACTGTACCGGCCTATGCTGCTACCCATAACATTAATGGCTTACGCAAGCGTTATCCGGAATACAGCTATAAGGAAGCCACGCTCAATCCAACCAATCCCGTTTCGCGCGCAACTGATTGGGAAGCCAGTATCGTGGAATATTTTCGCGACCACGTCGATGCCAAACAGCTGGTGGGTGAACACGACACGCCGACCGGCCCAAGTCTCTATCTGGCACGACCGATCCAGGTCAAGAACGAAAGCTGCCTTAACTGTCACGGCAATGTCAACGATGCGCCACCCACCATGTTAGCCAAATATGGCAAGGCCAACGGTTTTGGCTGGAAGATGCATGAAACCGTGGGCTCGCAAATCGTGAACGTGCCCATGTCCGTGCCCCTCGAACGTGCCAGACAAACCCTGACCACGTTCATGATTGCACTGGGTATCGCCTTCGCTACCATTATGCTGATACTCAATGTGCTATTAGGCTCGATCGTTATCCGTCCGGTCAAACGCATGGCCAGCCTCGCCCACGATGTCAGCATGGGCAAACTGGATGTGGAGGAATTTAACCCCGGCGGCAAAGACGAGATCTCGGTGCTGGCGGAATCCTTCAACCGCATGCGTCGCAGTATTGTGAACGCGATGGAGATGTTGAATACACGCTAGACACTGAACGGTCACGGGCAAATTACCCGTGATCGGGTTTGACTTTAATCTACAGGCTTCCAGAACAATTTCCACTCATGGCTGATAAGCCTGAGGTCCAATTGCACTTGCTGTTGCAGTTACATAAAAACACCCCGCGGATAACCGCGGGGTGTCTGAATAGAACGATCCGACTTAATTCGCTTTCATAATTTCCTGGTAGGCGTTGGCAAAATGTGTATAAGCGCTTGCATAATTTTTGTTGGAGAAATCACTGCCTCCGGCTTCATATTCTGCCTCCGCATTCCCGAGATTAAAGCTGGCGTTGCTGGCGTTGTCGATGGTATCGCGCACCACCCGTTCAACTACTTCCAGTTTGCCACCGAATTCACCGGGTAACTGGAACATGACCAGCGGCTTGCCTGATCTTAGACTGGATTCGATCTTGAAACGCAACTCGTCATCCACCTGCATGGCATTGCGATAGGAACCCAGGCTTTTGGCGATAACACACACGCCTTTTACGGCAGCAGCAGGTGCAACGCCCGGTAATTTGGCCCAGAAGCTGGTCACGTCATTCGGTAAACTTGAATCCGCAACATCAAAGACATAATCAGCCATATCACAAATGGTGCTGCCGGTGGGTTTGGCCAGCAGGCGGATGACGCAGCGGGCATCGGCACGTGATGGCTCTCCCCGGTTACTCTTGTGCGCAATGCAGTCATCCAGGGTTTGCGGGTCATCGAGCATGCCACGTCTGTAATGGTTAGGATGTTCATTATGTAGTCCCCCCACACTCCGGGTTGAATAACTGCTATCGCCTGCCAGCAAGGCTTGCTGCAGCGGGTTAGTCAGGTCATAAAGCAGACCGAAGGCGGCGCCAATCGGACCAGGCTGGCCGTCAACCAGCTCGCTACGCATGCGTTCACCCATTTTACCTTGCACTTTCATCATCAATTGCCCGACAAATTGCTGGACTGGCTCGGAGATCTCTTCCATGGTATTCACCATCTTATCAACCTCTTCGCGACGCTTGTCAGGGTTATTCATCTGTTGAAACTTCTGCAGAATGATCTTGCGTTGCGCCTCGGGCAAGTTCTTTAACGTGTCACGTAATTGGTCAATTTTGCTCATGGTTCTCGCAACACCGGTGTGCAGGGCGTTGACGCTGCTCTGAATGCGGGCCACGGTGCCACTGATACCGCCGGCGTATGCTGGTGTCACGGGCGAAATCGAAATTGCAATACACAGCCCCAGCAGGCCTGCAGTCAGACGACGGCGGATGTTAGTTTGCTTGTTCATGGGAATTCTCCTGTTATTCTGATGTTCTGGTTGTGTTCACATGGCCATGACGTATTTGCATTGGCCCTTTAATCCTGAATGCGCCAGATGCCGGCAAATCCCCTCACGATTTAGAAAAATATCTTCTATCCCGCCCACTAATTGCTTTTTCATATGAAACAGATAGTTATAAGAATCTCAGCATTTGCTCCAGGTATATCTATTCCATATTTTTGATAAGCTATAAAAAAGAAGCCCTGACTTTCGTATGTTTGTGTATCAGGTACGTATAAGAATGGGGTATAAATACCCATATAAATAACGCAGGTTTTGCGATGGACAAGACTCGCTGGGACAAAATGCAGGAATTGTTTGAAGCGGCATTACAACTGCCGGCAGCCCAACGCGCTGAATTCCTGGAACACGAATGCAGCAGTGATGCCGCCATGCTGGCCGAGCTGCTGAGCCTGCTGGAGGCGCACACCGATAACCTGCCGCACTGGACCACGTCTATCGGTACCGAGGTTCGCGAGACCCTGGATAACCGCATTGGCCAGCATATCGGACCGCACCGCATCCTCGACAAGATTGGTGTCGGTGGGATGGGCGTCATCTACAAGGCGCATGACCCGCGACTGGATCGGCATGTTGCACTCAAATTCTTGCCGAGCTTTCTGAATACTGATGCCGAAGCGCGCGAACGCTTCATGACCGAGGCACGCGCCGCGTCACGCCTGGATCACCCGAATATTTGCATTATCCATGACATCGGCGAAACCGACGACGGCCAGCTGTTTATCACCATGCCGTTTTATGATGGCGAGACCCTCGACAAACGCATCGGCCGTGGCGCCCTGCTCCTGGGTGAGGCGGTCGAGATCGCTATCCAGATCAGTGATGGTCTGGCCGAAGCCCACCGCCATCACATCGTGCACCGCGATATCAAACCCGCCAACATCATGTTGACCAACCATGGAGCCAAGATTCTCGATTTCGGTATCGCCAAACTGGATAACATCAAGCTGACCAGCACCGGCTCCAGCATCGGCACCATGGCTTACATGGCGCCTGAACAATTACGTGGTGAGGTAGTGGATGGTCGCGCGGACATCTGGGCCGCGGGGGCCTCGCTGTTTGAGATGATCAGCGGCAGGCGCGCGTTTCCGGGTGACAGCCTGCCGCAGATCATGCATGCCGTGTTATACGCGGCAGAACAACCGATACACTCGCTTGCTGCTGATTTACCGGCGCCATTGCTCGACATCGTCCAACACACATTGGCACACGATATCGATCAGCGCTACCCGCACATGGACGCCATGCTGGATGCATTGATCAATTTACGCGGTGTGCTCACCGGCAGGCGCCCGGTGCATAACGCCGTCTCGCAACTCAGTGACAAGCGCTATGCCTGGGATGACAATTTACTGGAGGAGTTGGCGAATATCCTGTTGCAGTATGTCGGCCCACTGGCACCGATGCTGGTCAAGGCCGCGGCCAAGCAGGCCAGCGATCTACAGACACTGGGCGCGGCACTGGCCGAAAAAATACCGACAACGACTGAACGCGAGCAGTTTCTGGATAAAGTCAAACTGCAATTGGCAGCACACACGCATCCACCCATACCTAAAACTGTACACACCAATGGCACTGTCTCTGGAATCAATTTGACGCCGACCGAGTTGGCGAAGCTGGAGACAAACTTCATGCCCTTCATCGGTCCCATTGCCGGTGCCCTGATCCGGCGCGCCGCCTGTCAGGTGAGTAAGTTCGAGGATCTGTGCCAACTACTGGCAGAGCAGATCCCGAATGAAAACGAACGCCGGCATTTCCTGCAGGCATTACAACAAGAAAAATTCCAATAATTAAAACTCAGGAGTCACGCTCATGGGCTTACGCGCGAAATTCAATCTGGTTATGTTGCTGCTGACGGCACTGGGGATGCTCGGCATCGGTTTGATTGCGAATGAGGTCCTTCAACGTAATGCCCGTGAAGAAATCCTGCACACTGCCGGCATCATGATGGAAAGTGCCCTGTCCGTACGCAATTATACAATCAATGAAATCCGGCCATTACTCACTGCTCAATTAACGCAGAAGTTCCTGCCGGAGACCGTTCCGGCGTATGCCGCTACCCGTAACATCAATGGCTTGCGCCAGCGCTATCCGCAATACACCTACAAGGAAGCCACCCTCAATCCGACCAATCCAGCATCACGCGCCACGGACTGGGAAGCGAGTATCGTGGAATATTTTCGCGATCATGACGATGCCAAACAGCTGGTGGGTGAACAAACCACCCCTACCGGTCGCAGCCTGTATCTGGCCCGCCCGATTGCTGTCAAAAACAAGAATTGCCTTAACTGTCACGGCGATGTTGCCGATGCGCCGTCTACCATGCTGGCCCGTTACGGCAAGGCCAATGGCTTTGGCTGGAAGATGCATGAGATTGTGGGCTCGCAGATTGTCAGCGTGCCCATGGCGGTCCCGCTGGCGCGTGCGCAGGACACCCTGATCACGTTCATGTTTGCAGTCGGGGCCGTGTTCGCCGTGATCATGCTGATCCTGAATCTGCTGTTGCACCGAATTGTGATACATCCGATCAAGCGCATGGCTGGTATCGCGCACGACGTCAGTATGGGCAAGCTGGATGTGGCGGAATGCACTCCGCAAGGCAAGGATGAAATTTCCGTACTGGCGGGATCCTTTAACCGGATGCGGCGCAGCTTGGTCAACGCGATGCAGATGTTGAATGACTAGTGACTACTTACTGTCGCCCTTGAGTTCGTGCAACAACCAGGCCTTGGCAAAACGCAGTTCGCGATCAACGGTGGCCGGTGAAATGCCAAGGGCTTCACCGATTTCATCATACGTCATGCCGCCATAAAAACTCAGCTCGACGACATCGGCCTTGCGGGGATCCTGGCGATGTAAGCGCTGCAAAACATTCTCCAGGTCCAGCATGTCCGGTTCTTCGCCTGCCGCTCCCAACTGGGTATCGTAGAGGGTTACCTGTAAGGCATCACCGCCGCGTTTTTCGCGATGTTTGGCGCGGGCATGATCGATCAGGATGCGGCGCATGATGCGCGCGGCTATCGCCAGAAAATGTGCCCGGTTCTGCCAGCTCACTTCGGCATCCACCAGTTGTAAAAATGCCTCGTTCACCAGCGCCGTCGCCTGCAAGGTATGATCGACGCGCTCGCCACGCATGTGTTTACCCGCGATGCGCTGGAGACTGTCATGCACCAGCGGCATCAGCCTGTTTAGCGCCTGTGGATTACCGCCGCACCAGTCGTTCAGGAGTTGGGTAACATGTGCCTGTCCATCCATTTCGAAAGTATATGCAGGAATCAAAAATCCTGCACACTAAATGCAGACAGTTTAATCGGATTTCACCGGTTTCCAATACCGATGCGCAAACTCCCTGTCACTGTTCGTTACCGCCAGTTTGCGCATACCACGTGCCTGGTAAAATCCTACGGCAGCTTTCTGCGCCTTGACCAACAGACCGTCCAGCTTGTTCTCATGCATTGCCGTTTCAGCACGTTCAAACAAGCGGCTGCCAATACCCTGGTGCTGGTGATCCGGATGGACATACAAACCATGTACAAACAGTGCTTGTTGCTGATGTGGTAGTGGATGTGCCTGTTTATCCCAGGCGACCACGCCAACGATCCGATCGTCCTGCACGGCAACAAGAATGTCGTAATGCTGCAGGTCGAATTCATTATAGTGATAACTGGCAAGGGACAGGCGCTTGACCCGCGCCGGCAGATCCCAGCTCATGATGGCGGCATCGATGACACGATTGATGACATCGAGATCGACATCGGTAGCCGGACGCAACTGGATTTTTACTTCTGTCATATCGATCCTTGCCGGATAGAAGGAAGACGGGACACACCCGTCCTCCTTTAACATTAACAACCTGCCTTCCATTCATCACCGGCACCGATGCTGTATGAATCACATTTTTGTATCAGGCTGCATTCTTGCACTGCACGGCAAAGTATTTTGCCAGTGCCTCGGATCCACCGATGCGCACTCCATTGATGAATACCTGCGGAACAGTCACTTCACCTGATATAGCACGAATCGTGGATTCACTGAAATCGCGATTCAACACCAGCTCCTCGAACTCAATCCCGGCATCACGCAACATGCCCTTGGCGCGGACGCAATACGGACAACCTTCACGGCTGAACACGGTCACGTTCAGCGGCTTGGCCGCCTCCGGCGCAATGTAGTCGAGCATGGTATCGGCATCGGAAACTTCAAATGGGTCTCCCGGTTTGTTCGGCTCGATAAACATCTTCTCGATCACGCCATCTTTTACCAGCATGGAATACCGCCAGGAGCGCTCGCCGAAACCCAGGTCGCTCTTCGCCACCAGCATGCCCATGCCGCGATTGAAGTCGCCATTACCATCGGGCAGGAAGGTCACATTGTCGACCTTCTGCTCGTTGCGCCACTCGTTCATCACGAACGCGTCGTTGACCGAAACACAGATCACCTCATCCACGCCGTGCTGTTTCAGCACCGGGGTCAACTGGTTGTAACGCGGCACGTGGGTGGAGGAACAGGTCGGGGTAAACGCCCCCGGCAGTGAGAACACCACCACGGTCTTGCCTTTGAAAATGTCATTGCTGGTGACATCCACCCACTCGTGGTTGCGACGGGTATGAAACGTCACCTGCGGGACCTGCTGGCCTTCACGATTCTCAAACATCTTTACTCTCCTTTGATTAAATAAAATTGGTCGTTAGATTTGCTGCACAAACTGATCAGACTCGGCATGCCGGGCCTGCTGAATGCGATTCCACACCTTTTCATGGATGTGATAAGCAATGGTGTTGACGAACGGTTCGACCAGCGCAATCGCACCACCCACCAGCACACTGCCGGACATCACGTAACCCACGGAAAAGGCCACGCTGAAATGCACTGCGGCGAAACTCATGGTCTTGCTCATTACCCCGGCCTCCTTACACTCTGGGTGTAACAAATCTTGACAACGGGGAGAATTATCGCGGCTGGCGAACGATTGATAAAATCGTTTGTATTTATTGAATTAATAGGTATTGACTATCTATGGGCACAGTGGGCAGCCCGGATGCATCAACTAACCGGTTTTCCTTTGGGTACGCCACAACCGTCGTAACAGCAGCAGGAAGGCCACCGACCACACGAGCGCGGCACCCCATAACAGGCTTGACTGCCACGCTGGCACCAGCGGCGTGAATAACCGCAGCACGGCGGCCACACTGACCAACAGCACGCCAATGCCCACATCAGTAAAATGTTCTAGCGGCCGACGCGCCTGCAGCGCAGTGGTCCGCGCCATCATGGTCAGGGTCAGTGTGCCGAGTGCGCCTATGGTTATCCCGTGTAGCGCTGTCGCAACAGGCATACCAGGCCATAGTGCAGCCACCCCCTTGAGCAACAGGCCGGCTATCAACCAACAATATCCGAGTGCCAACGCCCACAACGCCACCCGTGCACGTGACTGCGTCAATTGCCATGGCAGTATGCGCACCAGCGTGACCAGTGCTGTGATCACATTGAATCCACCTGCCGCTGCCGTCAGACCCAGGGCATCGCACAGACAGGCACTGCCAGCAAGGCCTGCGATTGGTAATTCGTAGCCGCGGCGCGGGTAATCCCGGCGCGGAATACCGTTGCGCTCGAGGTAGCCACCTATCGCTGCCGGCAGCGCACGTCCTCCCACGATTAGCATCAACAAAGCGAAAAGGTCTACCGTGGCGAGCAGTGCTTGTTGCTGGATTTGTGCGCCCAGCCATAATGCGCCTGACCACCACATGCTATCGAGCACCAATAACACCAATAGCACTGCTGGAACAATCCGGTTTTCCCAGCGCTTGGCGCCACGCAACAACGGTAGCGCAGCTGGCGCGAACATCGTGAGCGGGAATGAGATGCCCAGCACCAGCGCCAGCCAGGCATTGGGTACGAACAGGGCAAGACGGGCAGCAATCCAGGTGAATAACAGGAGTACACGTAGCAGAGGTGTCGCGCGAGTAACCAGAAAGCCGGCCACAACTGCAGCGGCATAACCAAACAACATTTCATGGCCATGCCACAATGGCGTGGCGAATCCGGGCAGACTCTCCCTCAGCAGCAACCAAAGCGGTACACCCACTGCGGCAAACAAGGCCGCCACAGGAAACAGCAAGCGGTAGACCCCATGTCGCTGTACCCTGTAGTTGCCTTTTCTAGTCATGGAAAAGCACGCCGCTGGAGATATCACTCAAACATGAAAATTCAGTATACAGCCACAACTCACATGTAACTGACACCCAAGACCAGTTACATGACTGCGTTGTTGCTTGACTGTTGTCTACCCACAACAAGGGGTGGACGTCATTTGTAAGAGGCGGATTTCTGTCTGTGCCGTTTGCCCGCACCGATGACGCGGACGGTGTTGGGCAGGGTGTTGCGAATGACGTCGGTAAAGGCTTGCAATGCAGCGGCGCGTGGAAAGCTGTTGCGGTACACCAGCGAGATACGGCGCGAGGCATGAGGTAACTCCAGGGGTTGCGCCACCACCCCGCTGCCGGTGGTCCAGGACCCGCGCATCGCCAGGGCTGGCACCAACGTGGTACCAAAACCCGCTGCTACTAACTGAAGCAAGGTTTCCAGACTGGCCGCTCGCAGATCGGCCATCTCCCCCTGGGCACTGCGTTCCTTCATGTGACAGACCTCCATGGCCTGGTCCGCCAGACAATGCCCTTCCGCCAGCAATAACAAATTCTCGTGTTCGAGATCCTTGCGGGTGATTTTGTCCTTGGTATAGAACGGGTGCTTGCGCGGATAGGCGATCCAGAAGGGCTCTTCAAATAACGGGATCGTCATGAGGTCCGCTTCCTCCACTGCTGTGGCCAGCAGGGCCGCATCGATTTCGTGGTTGCGCAGTCGCTCCAGCAAGGTATCCGTGAGCTCTTCCGACAGCACCAGCTTCATCTGCGGGTGCAGCTTTTTCAGCGGCACCAGGATCAATGGCATCAAATATGGACTCAGGGTCGGGATCGCTCCCACTCGCAAGGGACCGGCCAACGGATCCTGCGAGGCACGCGCCAGCTGTTCGATGGCATCAACCTGTTCCATGATCTGGCGGGCATGGGCCAGGATGGTCTCGCCCACTGGCGTGATCTCCACGGAGCGATTGGTGCGCTCGAAGATCGCCACTCCCAACTCTTCCTCCAGCTTCTTGATCTGGCCACTCAGGGTCGGCTGACTGACAAAACAGTGTTCGGCGGCCTGACCAAAGTGATGGGTCTCGGCCACGGCAATGATGTACTGGAGGTCGCGCAGGTTCATTTTTCAGGTCCGGATCAATGATTGGTATTAACTATCGTTTCAGTATAAACAAACAATTTTAAATAACTATATACGACACTGACGCGAGAGTTGTTCTTGCTTTAGATCAATGCCGGCCACGACAATCCCGTTGATAATCCGCGCAAAATACTCGCCAGAACTAAAACCGGAAAGGATAAAATTTCATGTCGCTGATTGAAGCGAGCGGATTGTGCAAGTCTTACCAGGCGGGCGATGTGTTAGTCGAGGCCATCAAGGAAGCGACGTTCACGATTGAACCTGGGGCCTTTGTCAGCTTTGTCGGTCCCTCCGGTAGCGGCAAGAGCACCTTACTCAACATGATCGGCTGTCTGGATACACCCACCTGTGGCAGCCTGAAAGTGGTCAACACGGATGTCGCCAGCCTCAATCACAAACAGGCCGCCATCTTCCGCGGTAACCATATTGGTTTTGTGTTTCAGGACTTTAACCTGATCCCGGTGTTGTCGGTGTACGAAAATGTCGAATACCCGTTGATCATGGTGCAACACTGGAATGCGCAACAACGGCATAAACAGGTGATGGAACTGCTGGAGGCGGTTGGTATGCGCGAACAGGCGCAGAAACGCCCCAACCAATTGTCCGGCGGACAAAAACAACGCGTGGCCATTGCCCGCGCCTTAGTAACGAATTCCAAACTGGTGCTGGCCGATGAACCCACGGCAAACCTCGACAGCGCTACCGCCCATCGCGTGATCGACCTGATGAAAAGCATGCGCGAAAAATTCGACACCACCTTCGTCTTTTCCACTCATGACCCCAAGATCATGGCGGAGGCGGAAGTCACCTTTACCCTGGTTGACGGGCGCATTGCCAGGCCGGAAGTGAACGCATGATCAATATTCTGAAAATCGCCGCGAAAAATCTGCTGCGTTACCGGCGCCGCACGTTTCTCACCAGCCTGCTGATCACCATCGGCATCGTCGCCGTGTTGTTGTTCATGTCACTGTCCGGGTCCTTTCGCGCCCTGATGGTAGGACAGATTACGGATTCCATGCTGGGGCATATTCAGATCCATAAAAAAGGTTATGTCGCCTCCATCGATAATTTGCCACTGACCTTGAACATGAAACCGGCCATGGTGGAGAAGGTGACGGACTACCTGAAGACACGCAAGGATGTGGCTGCCTGGACAGCGCGGATCAAGTTCGGTGCCATGTTCAGTAATTTTCGGGAGACTACCAGCATTCGCCTCAACGCGGTCGACCCACAACAGGAAGTGGCCACCTGTCCGTTACTGCCGGGTCGCTTGATCCAGGGCGATCGCAAGGCGCCCCTGGTACAACCGGGCAAGATCGTGATTCCGGAGCTGATCGCCAAGGGCATGCATGTGAAAGTCGGTGATTCCATTGTACTGGTGGCGACTAACCGCGACGGCTCGGTCAACGGCAACACCTTTACCGTGAGCGGCGTACTCGAAGGCATCTCCGGTCCCGGCGGCCGCGACGGTTACATGCATATCGAGGATGCACGCAACCTGTTACGCATGCAGGAACCGGAGATCAGTGAAATTGCGATCCGGCTCAAACCCGGTGCCTCACTGGAAAAGGCCTATAAAGCCATGCGTCAGCATTTTGAAGGGATTACCAACCAGCAGGGCAAGCCGGTATTTGAAGTACATACCTGGGAGGCGCTGTCACCCTTCTCCAACATCGCCAAGATGATCGATATGCTCGACAGCTTTATCAAGATCATGCTGGTGGCCATCGTGCTGATCAGTATCATGAACGTGATGTTGATGGCGGTGTATGAACGCATCCACGAGATCGGCACCATTGCCGCCATCGGCACTACACCGTCACGTATCCTCATGCTGTTTGTCAGCGAAGGGCTGTTACTCGGGATCCTGGGTACGGTCGTTGGCGTGGTCATTAGTACCGTCACCATCGCCATCATCAATGCCCGAACCCTCACCTTCTCGTTCGGGCGCCAGGAAAACCTGGTGCTGCAACCGACCATCTCTGTTAATGAAATCCTGGTGATCTCGCTGATCGTGGTACTGGTGGCGGTACTGGCCAGCCTGCAACCGGCATGGAAGGCCTCACGCATGAACCCGATCACCGCCCTGCGTCACTTTTAGGAGACAAAGCATGCGAAGCGTTCATTTATATATATTGTCCGGCTGCTTGATGTTATTTGCGGGCTACGTCAACGCCGTCGAAAACGGTGATGCGATCCTGAAAAAGGTCGATCGTAATCTGCAACCGGAATCCTATGAAATGTACCGCAAACTGGTCAACGTCGAGCCCAGCGGCGCGCGCAAGGAGTTCGTGTTGTATACGGTGAAAAAGGGCAAGGATAAAATGGTCGCACTGTTTCTGGACCCGCCCAGTGACAAGGGCCGCAGTACCCTGCGTGACGGCGATAACATGTGGCTGTACATTCCCAATGTCGGCAAGCCCCTGCGCATCACCAGCCTGCAATCCGTGGTGGGTGGTGTGTTCAATAACTCGGATATCCTGCGCCTGGACTATCACACGGAATACCATGTCGTCTCCATGGACAGCAGTGGCAAAGAATACCTGTTGATCCTCAAGGCCAACTCCAAGAGTGTGGCCTATGACACCCTGAAGATGTGGGTCGACAAAAAACAACTGGTCCCAACCAGGATCGAGGCCTTTGCCGCCAGCGGCCTGCTGATCAAGACCCTGCACTATTCCAAGATCAAGGACTTCGGCGGTGGCCTGGTGCGCCCCTCGGTGCTGACTACCGACAGCCCCTTGTACAAGGGTTATGAATCGATCATGTTGTTTGCCAAAATCAAGCAGCGCAATTTTCCGGACGAGGTATTCACGCTCAATTATTTACCGCGTGTTGAAAGCCTGCGATGAGATGGCGCTGGTCGCTCTGCCTTACCGCAGTCCTCATTCCGCTGGCACAGTTGCAGGCACAAGATCTCAATTTTGATCTGTCCTCGTATGCCAGGAAAACATATCAGTTCAACGGTTTTGTTGAGCTCAATCTCGACCACCAGGTGATTGCACCAGACAGTTACGCCACTCGTTTGTTGTTTCTGAATTCTGCAGTACCCAATACTGTCACCGAAAAATCCGCTGCCGTGGAACTGACCGGTGACTTCAAACATGAGCGCTGGCATGCCTGGGCCACCTACCATGGTGAAGCCTACGACAGTGAGCTCGCCAGTGATCAAAGCGGCACCTTTTACGAAGCCCTGCTGGCTTATCAACCCGACCCCGCCATGACTCTGGAACTGGGCAAAAAGGCCATCAAGTGGGGCAAGGGCTATGCCTGGAATCCAATCGGCTTTGTTGAACGCCCGAAAAATCCCGATGACCCGGAGCTGGCACGTGAAGGTTATGTGCTCGCCAGCGCCGATTTAATCAAAAGCTACAACGGCGATCTCAAGACCCTGGCCTTCACCCCGGTCTATCTGCCGGTGCGGTCTTCCGTTAATTCAGACTATGGCCTGTCCGGTCACGATAATGTCGCGTTTAAACTCTATGCCTTATACAAAGATACCGATTTCGATCTGGCGTATCTGAGCGAGGGCAGCCGCAGTCATCGCTTTGGTCTGGATTTTTCCAAAAACCTGGATACCAATTTCGAGATCCACGGCGAGTGGGCGTATATTGATGCACTTACTCGACAACTGGTGTCCAGCACGGGCAGTATCCGCAGCGAGACCACCACCGCCAGTCAGTGGTTGCTGGGCCTGCGTTATCTCACACAAAACGACACCACCATCATCGCCGAGTATTACCGGAACGGTGGCGGTTACACGCCCGAAGAGATGCAGAGTTTTTTTAGCGCCGTGGATTTTGCCACCACTACCAGTAATACCACACTCCTCAACGCACTGGCGGTTGTCGGCACCAAATCCTATCTGGTACGCAATCCGGGTCGGGACTATCTGTATCTGCGCCTGAGCAACAAGGAACCGTTTGACTGGCTGTATTTCACCCCGGCGATCACCTTAATTGCAAATGCGCAGGACAAGAGTTATTCCCTGTCACCGGAGTTGTTGTATACCGGCTATCAGAATCTTGAGCTGCGGTTCAAGGCCACCATACTGCAAGGCGACAAATACACTGAGTTTGGCGAGAAACGCAACGATCAACGCTATGAGTTGCGTGTGCGTTATTATTTTTAACCCTACGCGTTACTCATAATCCTCATTCAGCGCCCTGAGGAATGCCACCAAGGGCGCAATATCTTCCTGCTGCAGATTGATATCGAACAATTCCTTATCGGCATTATGTAGCTGATGGGATTTCACCAACGCACTGGTGCTGATATAAAACCGCACGACATCCTCCAGCGCGTTGAACTCACCGGTATGCATGTAGGGATTGGAGTGACCCGGATCGCGCAGTACCGGGGTTTTGAAGGCAGCGACTGTATAAGGCAACAAGCTTTCGGTATTACACGCTACATCGCGATGTTGCCGACAAAGGATGCGCAGTAGGTTTGCCTGTGGTGCCGGATAGTCCGGGTTGGCAAACACATTCCACAGGCCAAGATCCATATCACCCGGTTTATCGACATTAACAGGTTTACGGAAACGCCCGTTGGCGTCTGGATGCGATGCAGTCACCGGCAGGTACTTATCGTAATGCTGATTTCGTGTGCCCAGATCCGGGATCAATAATCTGCCAAACGCACCCCGACCATGTTGCGCATCGTAGTTGACCTGACTGACGCCGGTATTATGAAACGCGAAGTCAGAAAAGTCCGGTGCCGCATGACAACTGACACAATTGCCACCACGCAGCTTGCGGCTGCCACGGGTGAAAAACAGTTTCATCCCGGTCAGTTCCTCTGCGGTAAATGCGAATGCCTGTTGGTGATATTTGAAATGGTGGTGTGCGCCGCGGATAAATCGGGGTGTCTTCAATACCGTAACTGCATGCAATAGGCGTCTGGCATAGTCCTGTGCCGATTCACCCTGACGCGGTTGCCGCGGTAATTTATTCAATTTCAGAAACTGATCATACGGGCTACCGATGTAATTGCCCTGCGCATCCTGTGCATAGTGGAGATCATCGACATAGGCTGCAATCAGTTTCGCGACTGCATCGAGGATTTGCGCGTTGCTGGCCGTGGCCACATCCACGCGGTAGGCCTTGGACAACCGAAATTTGGTGGAAATATCCTTTGCCGTCCCGGTTAATACCTTGCGATAGCTGCCACCGTATTCCCGGGCCAGCTCACCCGTGCCATCGTCGTTGCGTATAACCTGGGCGATATGTTGCATGGCCTGCAGCGTTTCATTCGGCAACCAGCCATAGTTACGTCCCACCAATGTCCCGCGTACCAGGTCTTCCATGGTATTGAACTGACCATCATAGTGAAACACCGTCTCGCGTCGGTCCGTCGGGTTAATGCTTACCATGGACATTGAGTTGCGGACGGTAAAGTGCTGGCCATCGCCACGCTCGGGGATCGGACTGACATGGGTAAAGTCCGCATAGGTGCGCATCCCCGCACCGGGGTCCAACTTGTGCTCGTCTACCAGATGGCAGGCACGGCAATTCATGGTCTTGCCGGCAAACGGGCCACGTAAGGGTTGATCCAGGGTCAGAGTGTAGCTTAATGCGGGATCGGCCTTGCCCGGATGTGCGGCATAGGCCTGGGCAAATCGGGTTTCCAGAAATAAACGTTCACCAATGGTGACCTGTGGCGTTTCATGCTCATCATTTCCGCCGGCAATGACTACGTTGTTAATACCACCGATAACCATCGCTACCAGTACGAAGCCTGTTTTTGCTCGTTTCATGATCAACTCTTCAAAAGGCATAACTGGCACGGACACTGAATACATTAACGTTGCGATCGACGCTCATGCCACTATTGTCAAACAGGCTGTTGCGGATGTGTTGAAGTGAGGGTGTAATCGCGAAGTGATCTGAAAGATCAAGGCGATAATAAACTTCGGCCTGACTGCGATCAGCCATATCGGCACCCGCCTGATCGGAAACAACCGTGTAGGTGTAACCGATCCCCGCGTGATGTTTTCCAAACGCGCGGTCCACAGCGAGCCCGATAAATCGCGCAGCAAGTGAGACTTTCGGATTGGCCAAGCCCAGGCGTAGATTCACACCAAACGCACCGAGTTGATGATCCGCATTCAGATAAATACCGTAATCGCTTGCAGTCTGACCAGAGCCATCGAGGTAAGGGTTGTCAGCAGTTTGTACCCAGATACCGCTTCGCCACGTATGCTGCGGCCGCTTCCAGATCAGTTCTGCAACAGCAAAAACACCCTTGCCGTCGGCGCTGACATCCACCAGCTCAGAATATGATTTGTCGTGGTTGTCACCCAGGCCATGGGAACTACTAAGCAGAAACGTCAGGTCAATATTTTTGTAATCGGGTTTGTAGAAATACACCATGCCCAGGGTGTAATCGGGAAAGGCTATAGTGGGGTTGTTCACCAGCGTGGTCGCGAGGAACTGACGGGTCTCGTTATTAGCAATATCGCTGTTGTCGACGGGACCGGCAGGATTGATCAGGCCCAGCACAAAGGCACTGTTGCCCTCAAACCAAAGATAATGCAACGCGGATACCTGCAGACGACCCTTGTCATTATGATCCACCGCGGTTGCTGCATCCTGGTTGGCTTCGGGCGATAAAGCCGAAACACCGTCCTGACGGGGCGAGGTGTTACCTTCCAGATAGATCATCCAGTGGCCATGGCCTGTTGGAATCGTCGAAACAATATCGAGTGAAGCCAGGGCCTCATCATCGACACGCGGGTCACTCGCATGTTGCATGGTCATGACCATCCCCGCTTCCACCCTCACACCATTTACCCGCGCCGGGATCGAGCCGTGTCGGGTTCCAAGGTCCTGTGCCGCCCACCCCTCCGGGCTCACCATGCTCAGTCCACCAACCCAGAAGCACATTATGGCGAATTTCACCCGCATCACTTACCTTTACATTAAATACTGATATGCGAATGATAATGATTCTCATTATTTATTACAAGCTATTGATGATTATCCCGCCACTTTTTGCTCGGCAAAAAAAAAACCGCTGAATCAGCGGCTTAATACAATTTACAGACTAGCTAGAGTTATTCCCAACCGAAGATCACCCCTTCCAGCAGATTGTTAATGCCGTCGAATTCGCTGTTTTTAATGGGGATCATATGCTTGGCCTTGGCCGCATAACGCTTCAGAATGGGCTCAGTCGCCTTGACGCCATCGCCCACCGTCAGTGCCTGCACCATCAGCTCACGTTCACGAGGCGTCACGCGCTTGCTTACCGTGATGCCCTGGTTCGGAAACGGCTTTGTCGCATAGACAATCTTTAGCAGATCACGCTTCTCCTTAGGCAGGCGCTTGTCAATAAAGGAAGAGCGGAAGACCGCCGCCTCACACTCCCCTTTCATGAAGGCCTCAAACACGGTTTTTGCCCCACCCCTGACTGCCACAGCCACGGGTTGCTGTACCGGGTTAGTAAAAGCGGCAATTATTGATAGTGTCGCCAGATTAGGTGGCGGTATGCCGCAAAACTTCTTTGCCACCAGGTCATTGATATTATTAATATCTTTATTAGCCTTTTTCGCCACCAGATAAAACTCCAGGTGGCCAGGCAATGCGACCACAGCATTGTTGCCTAAGTGCGCGATTCGCCAGGAGATAAAATGCGGCCCATCGAAAACGATGTCATATTTATCATCCCGCATATCACGCTGGTATCGGAGCCAGTTGCCTGGGGAGACATATTTGACCGGATGACCAAACAATTTACTCAGATAATCAGCCAGGGGACCGTACTGTTTTAGGCCGGCTTCAGGTTTTTCACGCGGTGGCGCGGTTAAAATTAACTCTTGAGCATATAAGCTAAGTGGTGAGCAGATCGAGATTGATAAAATTAAAACCCACATGGCGGGCCGACGAAGTTTTATCATTCCATCCTCCTGGATATATCTTTCATCTCTTGGTAGTTTCTTAATAATCGTTAAATATATCTATCTTTTAACAGGTTAAATAGTTAAAAATTATCTCGATTCATTTCCTCTTTTTTGGCACGCATAAAAAAAGCCGCTGATTTAGCGGCTTTTATCGTATTGTAGCATTAAGGGTAATAACTCATCATTATTCCCAACCAAAGATCACCCCTTCCAGCAGGTTATTGATGCCAGCGAACTCTGAATCCTTGGCTGGAATAAAGTGTTTGGCCTTCCCACCAAAGCGCTTCAGGATGGGCGTGGTAGATTTAACGCCGTCGCCCACGGTCAGCGCCTGCACCATCAGCTCCTCCTCGCGGGGCGTTACCCGCTTGCTCACCGTGATGCCCTGATTCGGGTAGGGTTTGGAGGCATATACGATCTTCAAAGCGGCTTGTTGCTCCTTGGTCAGACGTTTCTTGACATAAGCTGAACGCAGTACAGCGGCCTCACATTCTCCCTTCATAAACGCTCCATACACTGCCTTTGCTGCGCCACGAATACCCAAGATGACGGGCTGTTGTACAGGGTTAGGGAAAGCAGCAATAATCGAGAGACTTGCCAGATTGGGTGGTGGCACCCCGCAGAACCGTTTTGCCACCAAATCCCCAACATTATTAATTTTGTCGTCATCTTTCTTGGCCAGGAGGTAAAACTCCAGAGTGCCTGGCAACCTCACCACAGCGTGATTACCTAAATGCTGAATCCGCCAGGAAATAAAATGGGGTCCATCGAAAATGATATCGTATTTGTCATCCCGCATATCACGCTGGTATTTCAACCAGTTACCAGGGAAGACGTAGCGAACTCGGCGCCCGAATAATCTACTTAAATAGGCAGCCATGGGACCGTATTGTTGTTGCGCAGCTTCAGGTTTTTCACGCGGAGGTGCTGTTAAAATCAAATCCTGTGCATATATGAGCGGTGAAAATATAAAGAGGCCCAACATCAAGACCCAGCCCATAGTCAGACGATTTTTCAACATTTGTTACTCCTCAGTATATTTTTATTATCCTGCCAGACTTATAGTTATCGTCTAATCCTCCTATTTATTAACTGGTTAACCCAAAAATTTACATTCTATTTAACCGTGACCAGCACCGCCCTGCAGCATAGTGGTCACGAAAAGTCAGAGGGTAAAAACTACACAAAATCAATATCTTGGTTGCAAAATCCCCATTTCTGACTACCTTTTGTCTCTGAAACATATAAAAAAACGATAACCACCCCATGCCTAATCCTGTATCTGACCTGCCACCAAACCGGGAGCTGCTACCCAATCTGAGTCTGCCAGCACCGTTATTGGCCCTACAGCGACCACGGCCGTCCTGGCGGGTACGCCAACTGGGTCAATGGGCGCAGGAATTGCCTATCGGCAATACCCCTCTTGCCAGCCATCAGATGCTGGAGAAGCTTCGGACCCTGAATCGCGCCCGCTATACGGCCAAGGAACGCCTGCAGTTACACAATTGTCTGCGCCCGGTGTTCGGCGAGCTGCTGCATGCCATCCGTCAGCCTTTGCGCCAGGCGGCTATCCCGCTGGATCGCAAACTGCAGTACACCGCAGAACTCATGCAGCAACTGCTGGAAGAAATGGCCAGTGGTTACAAACTGGTTGTGGCCGAGCTGGCCATGAACAACTCCGCACGTGAACACAGCCAGATGCTGCTGCAGGAGGCCAGCTACCTGGCTATCCGATATCTTGGCCAGCGCCTGATCGAAGCCTACAGTCTCTACACCAACGAACCGCCGCATGTCTGGTCGGACCTCAATCAGCTGTACTGGTATGCCGAGCAAAAACACCTGCACACCCGGGGTGTGGACGATCCCTATCCGGATACGCCGCTCCCGATCAAACAAAACATCGATAATGCCTACAAACGAATTCTGCTCTTGTCTCTGGCCGAGCCCTATCACCTGATGCAATACGAAGCGGATGATATGTACCGCATGATTGCCACGTTCATTGAAGCCTGTAGCATCGAACCGTTTTCGCAACTGGTTACCCAGGGCGAATACATGATCGATCTGGATGCCGATGAAGGGCCGTACTTCCTGGACCAGAATGGTGTGCAAGCAAGCAAGACTCTACGCCTCGTCGACATTACCGCCGTCAAACAACAATTAAATCAGCATCTGCAACGGTTGTTGCGCTCCAACCTGCATAACACTGCACGGGAGGCAGTCTCTCTGGTCGAACGCCAGCAACGTGACATGTTACTGCGCCTGGCCGATGCCTGGAGTGCCTCACTGGTCCGCCAAACCCAGCGCTTCAGCCTGGATGCCAAGGTGGAGTTAACCTCCGGTCTGAATGCAAGTCATCACTTCGTCTCGAGTCAGTCCGTGTTCACGCCTGAAATAGACGCCCTCCGTCTGGCCAGAGGTTTCGACAAGATCGATGACAAGACCCATACCGTTTTCGCTACTGCTTATCGCGAGGCTCTGCAAAAAGACCGGCGTCATTCGCATCAGAACTATGCTCTCAACCCCTGGTGGCAACGCAATATCAGTCCAATCGGTATCGCGCTGAATGCCCAGGAAGCCGATCAACAGCTGGACGTACGTGTCGGTGAACTGGTGGTATATCGCTTCAGCGGCAAGCGGCTCAGGCGCTGGCAGGTCGGTGTGATTCGCTGGTTAACCACGGAGTACAATAACGAAGCACCTGCTATGGTGAATATCGGCGTCATGAATATATCTAATGGCGCCATACCGGTAGGCACAAAGGCAATTCAGGGACTCGGTAGCGGGACGGATTATTTTCGCAGTCTGTTCATTCCAAGACAGGTTTCCCTGCAGCAGACCCGAAGCCTGATCGTACCGGCATTTTTATACGACGTTGGGACTGTCCTGGTCATGAACATGAAACAACGCCTGTTTCATGTGCGACTCTCCCGGGTGTTACTCTCGACGCGCTCCTTCACCCAGTTCGAGTTTGAAAATACCAGCAGGCCTGTCGATTTTATTTTTTAACTTGTAACAAGGCGCCGATCTGCGTGGCATACCAGAAAGGATCCTGTTGGATTTCATCGTGACCGACATTCAGAGCACGCAAGGCCTGATGTTCAAAAGCTGAATTGTTGGTGTCACGGGCAAAACGCCAGGTCTGTGCAATCAACACCGCTGAGGCCGAAGGTAAGGCACCATCACTCACCAGGGTATTACCTGCGCCATATCGTAACAACATGTGTTGCGCCAGTTGCCAGCCTTGCTGACCATAAAACTGATGCCAGGCCGAAGTAATCAGCTGTTGTAACCAGGCTCTGTCCTTTGGATCCTTTGTCAATTGCCACCAGCCAGACACACCAGCAATGACGTAGGCATAATCCTCCAGTGTTCCGGCCGTGACGTCACCCCGACTATCTTTCGCGCGCGCCAGATTCTTGCCATCCCATAACTGCTGATATAAAAAATCATGCAGACGCTGGGCGGCCTCATGGTAGTGACGGTCCCGGGTCTGTTTGATACCTTCGACCAGGGCACTCAACATCAGCCCGTTCCAGCCTGCGAGTTCTTTGGTATCCCGGGGCACATGGCGTGTCTGTCTTGCTGCAAACAATTTGGCGCGTGCTGCCTCGAGGCGTGTATTCACCGTGGCGAGATCCAGTTGCAATGCCTTGGCGGCGTCCGCCACACTCATCACCTGCTGCAGATGATGACCAGCCTCCAGTTGTGGTGGACTATCCAGGTCATACACCTTTCGCACTACCACCCATTCCGCCGGATCGAGTAAGCCCTGCACCTGTTTGCTGCCCCACAGGTAATATCCGCCCTCTGTACCATGATCATCGATAGCGGACAGACTCGCAACATAGGCGCCATCGCTGCTGCGCAGTTCGCGCAAGGCAAAGGCCAGTGTCGATTGTGCAATCCGGGTATATGCCTGCTGTTGAAAGACCTCGCCTGCCTCGAAGTACAATCTGGCCAACAGCGCATTATCGTACAGCATCTTTTCGAAATGCGGCACGTGCCAACCGGGATCGACGCTGTAGCGAAAAAATCCGCCGCCGAGCTGATCCCACAGACCACGCTGTGCCATCTGATCCAGCGTAAGCTGCAGGAATTGCTTAATCTGCGGGTTTGCATGTTGGCGGTAAATCCGCAATAGCAGCTGCAATTGCGGCACCGATGGAAATTTGTTTTGCTGACCAAAACCACCCTGCAGATCATCTTCGTAACCAGCAGCCGCATTGACAAACTTTTTCGCCAATTGATCTGCCAATCCGGCAGGTAGCACACTGGATTGTGTAACTACCGCCGTACTCAGCTCGGCACTGGCAGATTTTGCCAGCTGCATTAAACCCGGCCGATCCTTGTGCCACTCCTGCTGCAGTTTACTCAGGATCGAAGCAAACTTGTCCGCTGGCACATACACCATGCCCAACAAAGGATAGCCATCTGGTGTCACAAACACATTCAGCGGCCAGCCAGAATAGCCCTGGGTACGTTCCACAAAATCCACCAGCCTGGCGTCAAGGGCAGGGCTAAGTTCACGATCAACTTTCACCGGGATATAGTATTTATTCAGCAACGCGGCAATCTTGTCGTTCTGATAACTCTCACGTTGCATCACATGGCACCAGTGACAGGAAAAATAACCACTGGAGACAAACAATAATTTTTTCTGGGCCCTGGCCTCGGCTAGCGTCTTTGTATTCCATAGATGCCAGCGCACCGGGTCACGGCCGTGCAAAGCCAGATAGGGTGAGGCATTGTGATAAAGGTCATTGGGTGCGGCCTTGCCGGTGGCGATCTCCGCCATCACAAATGGATGGACAAGCAACACCAGCAAGATCGATATGATACTGCGTCGCCCGACAGGCATGCGTGACATCACACCTTATTGGTAGCTGGCGTAAACACCTGATCAAACCAGGTGCTGATGGCGGCGATTTCCGCTGGGCATACGCTGTGTTCCATCGGGTACTCATGCCAGTCGACGTGATATCCGAGTTCACTCAAGTACGCATGTGACCGTTGTGCCAGGGTCAGCGGCACTATGGGATCATATTCGCCGTGTGCCATATAAATAGGAATTGTTTTGTTGGCTGCACTGCGTTCTGCCGCCAGTGTGTTCGCCAGCGCTAAATATGTAGAGAGAGCAAGAATGCCGGCAAGTGGTTTGGGATATCGCAGCCCCAGATGCAGGGCAATAGCACCACCCTGGGAGAAACCGGCAAGGACAATATGCTCGCTGGCAACGCCGAGTTGCTGCTGGTGTTCGATCAGATCCGAGATCTGTGCTGTAGTCGTGCGGATACCCACCTCATCCTGCACGGCCTCGTCATTGATGGCAACGATGTCGTACCAGGCCGGCATTACATAACCCTGGTTGAGGGTGACCGGACGCACCGGCGCATGGGGAAAAACAAACCGGGTCTGGTGTCTGGTCTTGAAATCCAGCTCGGGCACGATGGGCTCGAAGTCGTGGCCATTCGCGCCCAAACCATGCAGCCAGATCACGCTGTAACGCGCATCTGCCGGACCGATGATCACACTATCCAACAATGGTTCACTCATAGCTTGCTATTGCGTTGTGGTTTACCCCGATCATAAGCACAATCTCTTCAGGACTGGCTATACCTGCGTATAAACTTTTTTACCGAAAAAAAAGAAGGCGGGGACTAGCCCCGCCTTCGACTGCTTCTCGATGATACTGTCTTAGCTTACTTTGACGGTCAACGAGTCTTTCTCGCCCAGGTTGTCGACCCAGCTCATCTCGATGGTGTCACCCGCTTTACCGCCCTTGAGGTCAAACGCGACATACGGGTTCTTGGAGACCGCCGGACCCCACAAACCGGTCACCACGGTGTTGCCGTTGTGCTTGCACACCAGTTCCTGGATGAAGTGGGCCGGGATCTTCTTACCGGTCTTCTTGTCCTTGCGCATCCCGGTTTCCATCGGGTGGGTGATCAGGGCCTTGACCAGGGTCTCGCCACCTTTGGCCTGGGCGCGGATACGTATTGAATTTGCCATGTCTTTTCTCCTCTTAACCGCCACAGCCACCGATGGTGACTTTCACATTTTTGCGTGCCGCATAGCGTTTACCACCGGCA
>JBECKZ010000208.1:0-2799 GCA_040235555.1 Thiohalomonadales bacterium
GCTACCAGGCCAGATATGCTCGGCTCCAGGCGCGCCATCATCTTTGGAAATGCATAACGTAATCCGTCAATAACCTGAAACATGGACAGGTCGACGTAACTGAGGCTTCGGCCCACCATGTAACCACGTTTTCCCGGATTGTGTTGCAGGACTTTTTCAAAATAACCCAGGAGTTCCGGTGCGCGTTCTTCCGTGAAATACTTTGCCCGACGTCGGGATTCAGATTGCTGATCCTCATAATACAAACTCATGGCAACCGGGTGATGCGTGTCATGGATATCGATGATCAGATCTTCCACGGTGAGCTGTAACTGGTGCGCCCACAAGCGCGATGCCTCGGCCTTGGGTACCAGGCCAAGGCGTGGCCCCAGGAACTGCAGGATGTTGGCAGTCTGGGCAATGATTTGTTTGCCGGCGCGCAGGATTGGTGGCGCAAACGGCGGACGTTCGAGACCTCGACCATCCATCAGGTGTAAAAGGGCATCGATACCCATGCCACGTCCGTGTTGTCGCGCCACATCCACATAGTCAGCACCGCCCTGCTCCAGTGCCAGGCGGACGAATTCACCTCGCCCCTGGATGGATGGCCAGTAGAAAAGATCGTAACGCATCGTTAACCTCCTCAATCAGGATAAAGCGGTCAAAGATGATGATTAATCTTAGACCACAACGAATGCGCCGAGTTGTTCAGCTCATTCGAGACAGGTCTATGTCATCCCGGACTTTTGCTTATAAACCTCGCTCCCGTCACATATTCACAGCTAAGACACATACCGAACTAGTCGATATATCCCTCAGAAATTTGAATAAAATAGGGTGAAATCATGAAATTATATAAATTTGGTCTGTCTGTCATGGTCCTGTTGCTGGCAGCCGGCTGCACAATTAGCGCGCCAGGTGTGAGGCTCAAGGCCCCGGTGGCAGGAGTCGAGATTGAAATGGATGGCGGTGGTCACGGTGGCGGATTTTGTCCCCCGGGACAGGCCAAGAAAGGCAATTGTTAACTCATAGAGGCGGGAAATACCCCGCCTTTTTTTGTTTAAGGTATTCGGAAATAAATTGACGAATTGCTGTTTTACACACCGGCACAACATTGATCCTGTAGCGAAACGAACATCTTTACTCATCCGTACCGCCCCCTATTTCACTCAGGCAACCGGATTTTCAAGGGTACCGATGCTATCGATGGAAATTTTCACCACCTCACCCTGTTGCAAGTAGCGCGGCGGTTTGAATCCCATGCCGACCCCGGCTGGCGTGCCGGTGGCAATGATGTCGCCTGGTTGCAGAGTCATGGTTCGAGACAGAGTCGCAATCTGAGTGGGGATGTCAAAGATCATGCTCGCGACGACATCATCCTGGCGTAATTCCGCGCCAATCCAGGTCCGGACTCGTAATTGACTGACATCCGAAATTTCGTCAGCGGTCACAATCGCCGGCCCCATGGGGCAAAAGCCGTCCAGGCTTTTACCCAGAAACCATTGTTGATGATCACGTTGCAAGCGCCGTGAAGTGACATCGTTCAAAATTGTATAGCCGTAAATGTGTTGCATTGCGTTGGCAGAAATTATTCCAAGCCCGCCCTGACCGATGATGACGGCCAATTCACCTTCGTAATCGGTTGTCGCAGTGGGATCGAGTGAAGCCGGGATCGGAACGTTTGGCCCGATGACGGACGTCGTGGCCTTGGTGAAGAATATGGGCTTCTCGGGCAAATCACCTGGATGACTTGTGCTAAAGGCGGAACCGGCTCCCTGTAATTCCTGCACGTGTGCCCGGTAATTCTTGCCAATACAAAAGACGTTGCGCAACGGTCTGGGAATCGGAGCCAGTAGCTGGACTCGATCCTGTGGAATACGGCCCTTGCCGGATTCAAAGGCTGCGTGTGCCTGTTCCAGTGCGGCGGCACCTTGCCTGATAAAATCCAGCATGTTATCGGGCAAATTACTTGCGGCCAAACGCAGATCGATGACTTCCTGACGTGTCCGGTCGAGGATCCCAAGACGGGACTCATTGGCCTCGCTGAATGTGATCAAATGCATTTTTCAGTCTATCCGGGATTGATGAAACATGAAAATTTCAAACCAGGTCCTGTCTACTATATCCAGACTTGATCTGGCTATGGCAACCGTGCAGTTAATACGCGCCAAGGTGCGATTAACTCTGTTTAGTCCGCACGATAGCCCAGGCCTTCGGAAATCTCTTTGGCGGCATGCACCAGGTTATTTATCCATTCGGATTTACGGCGTTCGATCGGGGCTGATACCGACAAACCGGCAATGATGTTGCCGTTGGCGTCGTGTATCAGCGTACCGATACAGCCTACCCCAATCTCGGCCTCTTCATCATCATAGGCATAACCCTGCGCCCGCAGGCGTTCGGCTTCGTGCAGCAGCTTGGGCAGACTATTTAGAGTATTGCGGGTATAGGCAGGCAGGTTGGTGCGCAAGGCATAGCCGCGGCACTCCTCTTCCCCGCCCATGGCCAGCATCAGTTTCCCCACGGCGGTGACGTGCAGCGGGGCCCGGCTACCAATCAACTGTTGCACGTGCATCATGCGATTGGGCGTGGCCTTCTCGACATACACCACCTCATCGCCCTCGCGCAGGGTCAGGTTGACGGTCTCGCCCAGTTCGTCGCGCAGGTGACGCATCACGGGCAGCGCGAGCTGGCGCAAATCGGACTTGGCATGCACCCGGCTGCCCAGACGCAGCAATTTGCGCCCCAGCTGGTACTTGCCCCCGGCGTCGCGTTCGATAAAACCATTGGTCTCCATCGAGTTGAGGATGCGAAACGCCG
>JBECKZ010000232.1:0-9016 GCA_040235555.1 Thiohalomonadales bacterium
CAGCATCGGTGGATCAACACCAGCCAGACCTATTTCGATGTCAAGCAGAAGGTCGTCAGTTATCTATCCGCAGAATTTCTCATGGGGCCGCACCTGGGTAACAACCTGCTGAACCTCAACCTCGAACAGGTGGCACGCAGTGTCTTGGTTGAACTCGGCCAGGACCTCGATACCGTTCTGGCGTGCGAAGAAGAACCCGGTTTGGGCAATGGCGGCCTTGGACGTTTGGCCGCGTGTTATCTCGATTCACTGGCGACGCTGGAGCGTCCAGCAATCGGCTATGGCATTCGCTATGAGTTCGGCATTTTCGACCAGGAGATCCGCGAAGGCTGGCAAAGCGAGATCACGGATAAATGGCTGCGCTACGGCAATCCCTGGGAGATCGTCAAGCCCGATACTTTCTACTACGTTAATTGGGGCGGTCACACCGAGCGCTATCGTGATGAAGCGGACTGCTATCGCGTGCGATGGGTGCCAGAACGGGTGGTAAAAGGCACGGCCTACGACACACCAATCCAGGGCTGCGGTGTGAATACCTGCAATACCCTGCGATTGTGGAGTGCCGAAGCGGTTGAGTCGTTCGACTTCCAGGCATTCAATCTCGGCGACTACTACCAGGCTGTAAACGAGAAGTTGATCTCAGAGACCGTGACCAAGGTGCTCTATCCCAACGATGAGCCCGAAGTCGGCAAGCAGTTACGTCTGGCACAGCAGTATTTCTTTGTCTCCTGTTCCCTACAGGACATGTTGCACTTACTCGATCTAGCCGGTGCGCCGGTGGAAGAGTTTGCACGGCAATTTGCCGTGCAGCTCAACGATACACACCCTTCCATCGGAGTTGCTGAATTGATGCGGCTCCTGGTGGATGAGCGTCAGCTCGATTGGGACAAGGCATGGGATATTACCGTGGCCAGCTTTGGTTACACCAACCACACACTATTGCCTGAAGCGCTGGAGACGTGGCCGTTGTCGATGTTTCGTGAGTTTTTGCCACGCCACCTGGAAATCATTTACGAGATCAACCGGCGCTTTCTCGATGAGGTGCGTGTGCGGTTTCCAGGTGATGAAGCTCGCCTGGCGCGGATGTCGCTGATCAGCGAAGAAGGCAATAAACGCGTGTGTATGGCACATCTGGCCACTGTTGGCAGTCATGCTGTTAACGGCGTAGCTGCACTACATACAGAGTTGCTCAAAGACAGCATCCTCCATGATTTTAATGAACTGTGGCCACAGCGCTTCAGCAACAAAACGAACGGTGTCACACCACGCCGCTTCCTCGCGCTCGCCAACCCGGGGTTGCGCGAACTTCTCGATCGAACCATCGGCAATCAGTGGCTGACAGATCTGAGTGCACTGCACAAGCTCGAGCCTCTTGCAGAAGACGCTGCGTTTCGCGGTGAATGGCGCGCAATCAAGCAGGCCAACAAGCAACGCCTCGCTGACTACATACGCTCACACACCAACATTGAACTCGATCCCTCCTGGTTGTTCGATGTGCAAGTCAAGCGCATTCACGAATATAAACGACAGCATCTGAATGTATTGCACATCGTTACACTTTACCGCCAACTCAAGGAAAATCCGGATCGCGCTGTGGTGCCGCGCGCATTCATTTTCGGCGGTAAGGCCGCACCCGGTTATTTCATGGCAAAACACATCATAAAGTTGATCCACGCCGTAGCAGAAACCGTGAACTCGGATCCCGACGTGAACACGCGCATGAAAGTAGCGTTTGTGCCCAATTTCAATGTCCAGAACGGGCAGCTTATCTATCCAGCCGCTGATCTTTCCGAGCAAATCTCCACCGCTGGCAAGGAAGCTTCGGGTACCGGCAACATGAAATTCATGTTGAATGGCGCGTTGACCATCGGCACACTGGACGGCGCCAACATCGAGATTCGCGAAGAAGCTGGTACAGAAAACTTTTTCCTTTTCGGTCTCACGGCTGAAGAGGTCGAACACGTCCGGCGCAATGGCTATCGGCCGGCCAGCTATGTGGCCGACAATGCCGAGCTACGCGCGGTACTGGAACTCATCGGCGGCGGCCATTTTTCGGACGGTGATACAGAGATATTTCGGCCGGTGATAGAGAACCTGACCCTGTCCGATCCGTATCTGGTTCTGGCCGACTACGCCGACTACGTCGCCTGCCATGAACAGGTGAGTGCAGCGTGGCGGGATGCGGACAACTGGACGCGCATGTCTATCCTCAACTCCGCACACAGCGGCAAATTTTCGTCCGACCGCGCCATCGCTGAATATTGTAAGCAGATCTGGAACATACTACCGGTGACGGTGAAACTATAGCGTTCATCGCCAACATCGTTGTGTTGACCTCTCCTCGGCGAAGGTTTAGGCTAATCCGCCAACCAATATAATATAATAAGTAACGGACACCTTGCCGCGTGCCTGCACGCTCTTGGTATACGGGGGACTGACATGGAGTCGTTTTTTCGCTATTTCGCCAAGCGTGATCTGCTGGCCTATCTCATTACCTTTTTGATCGTTGCGCTGGGCATCGGCAGCCTGCTTACTATTAAGCGCGACAGTTTTCCAGACGTAGAATTTGGTGAAGTGTTAATCAGTACCCGCTATCCGGGTGCTGCACCAGAAGATGTTGAATTAAAAGTCAGCAACAAGATCGAAAAAGAACTCAAGTCAGTTGCCGGCATCAAGCGCTACCAGTCCTGGTCCATGGAAAATGTCTCACTCATTCATATCCTGATCGATCCGGATGAGCGCAGTGAAGAAAAAACCGTGCGCGAAATTCGCGAGGCGGTATCACGGGTCACCGACCTGCCGCCGGAAGTGGAAGAATCGCCACTGGTGACCGAACTCAGCACAAAGAGCTTTCCCATGGTGGAGGTTGGACTATCCGGTGATCTGCCCTACCCGCAGCTGCGGGAACTGGCACGCCGCTTTGAGAAGAAACTCGAAAATGTGCCCGGGGTGTCCTCAGTCAAACGTTACGGCTATCGTGCACGGGAAATCCGGGTGGAGGTCAATCCCACCAAACTGAAAAAACATGAGATTGCGCTGAACGATATTATTAGTGCCATCAAGAAACGCAACGTACGGGTCTCCGGCGGTAACTTCGAATCCTATACCAGTGAGAAAAGCATCGTTACCCTGGCGCAATTTCGCGACCCGATGGAAGTCGGCGATGTCATTGTCAAAACCACGTTCAACGGCCCCTTGATTCGGGTAAAGGACCTGGCCATCGTGCGCGATGACTTCGAGGACGAGAAAGTCATGTCGCACATCAATGGCCATTCGGCCATCTCCTTTGTCGCATATAAGACCACCTCGGCGGACATCATCCGCACCGTCGATGCCATCCGGGATCTGGTCAAGCACGAACAGGCATTGATGCCCAAGCAGGTCAAACTGATTGTCTCGGATGACAAATCCAAGTACGTACGTAATCGTCTCGATATCGTCGTCAACAACGGACTCATCGGCCTGACCCTGGTCTTGCTGGTCCTGGCCCTGTTTTTGAATTTGCGCGTTGCCTTCTGGGTCGCGGTCGGGATCCCGGTCTCGGTGCTGGGTGTGATCTTCCTGTTGCCCATCTTCCATACCTATCTCGATAGCGTCGCACTGACCTCACTGGTATTGGTGTTGGGCATTATTGTCGATGATGCCATCATCATTTCAGAAAATATCTATCAGTTGCACGAGAATGGACTGCCACCACTGGAGGCCGCTGTGAAAGGAGTGAGTGGTGTGTTTCGTCCGGTGATCACGACCATTCTCACCACCTTTGCCGCCTTTGCACCTCTGTTTTTCATGCCAGGGATGCTGGGCAAGTTTGTCTATGTCATTCCCCTAGTGATCTCCCTGGCCCTGTTTATTTCGCTGCTGGAATCCTCACTTGCCCTGCCCGCACACCTGAAATCCGGCATGCGCAAATCACGTGCGGACACCACCCATGCCGCCAAGCGCTTTTTTAACTGGTCGCGCAATCATTTTGGTCACTGGTTGAGTTGGGGTCTGCGCTATCGCTACGGGGTAGTACTATTGTTTGTCGCCATCCTGGCGGGTGCAATGTTCTATGCCCTGCGCTACATGGATTTTGTCCTGTTCCCCTCGACCAGTGCAGATCGGTTTATGATCCTGATCCAGACTCCCAGTGGCAGTTCACTGCAGGCCACAGCGGATCGGGTCAAGCAGGTGGAGAAAGTCGTCGAGGCTATGGATAAACATGAACTGGATTCGTTCATGACCCGAATCGGTACCTACGGCGAGATCGGATCCAGTGAACGTGAGGATAACGCCGCTATTGTGGTCAGCCTGACACCTTATAACCAGCGTAACCGGACCGCGGATCAGATCATTACCGATTTGCGCACCAAGATGAACAAGATCCCCGGGATCAAACATCTGCGTTTCTTGGTCGATGCCGGTGGTCCGCCTGTCGGTCGTCCCATTCTCATCCGCGCGGTCGGTCCCGATGATCATATGCGTAAAAAACTGGCAGACGCGATCGAGGCCTTTGTCACGAAACTGCCCGGCACCAAGGATATCGATCGTGATGACCATGCGGGTAAACAACAGGTTGAACTCAAATTCAACTACGCCATGCTGGCGCAGGTCGGCATCACCGTGGCAGATATCGCCCAGTACGTGCGCATCGCCTACGATGGCGAGGTCGTCACCAGCGTGCGTTATGGCGATGAAGATGTCGACTTTCGTGTCATCTTCAATAAATCGATCCGCAAAGACCCGTCACAGCTATTTAACTTTGTGATACGCAATGCCGGTGGTCACCTGACCCCGTTAAAAAAATTGATCCATACGGTACCCAGCCCGGGACCGTCTACCATTTATCACTACAAAGGCGATCGCGCTATTACCATTTCCGGTGACGTCGACAAGCAGATCACCTCCCCCCTCAAGGTCTCAGAAGCGGTACTTAAACACTTCAACGTTGATCGCGACTATCCCGGTATCCAGCTCGTGATCGGTGGTGAGGCGGAAGAAAGTGCCAAGTCGGTGAATGACCTGCTGATCATTCTCGCAATTGCGGCACTCGCGATTTATTTCCTGCTGATCCTGTTATTCAACTCAGTCTGGCAACCCTTCATGGTGATGGCCGCAATCCCGTTTGGTATCGTCGGTGTCATCATCGGTTTTTCCATCCATCACGAACCCCTCGGATTCCTGGCAATGACCGGCATCATCGGTCTGGCTGGAGTCGTGGTCAATGACTCGCTGGTGCTGGTAAACCATGTCAATGAATTACGTGAACAACAACCAAACAAAACGATTATGGAACTGGTCAGGGTCGGGGCAGTAGAACGCCTGCGTCCCATCCTGTTGACCACGATATCCACTGTGGCCGGTCTGATGCCGCTGGCCTATGGCCTGGGTGGAATCGATCCCTACATGAGTCCCATGGCGTTGGCGCTCGGATGGGGGCTACTGTTCGCAACCTTGCTAACACTGTTCCTGGTACCATGCCTGTATGTTATTGGCGACGATATCCTGGGGATGCTGGCCAAATTCAAACGTACACCTACAACAGATTAGTTTGTTGCGGCCGGCTCTCGTGCTGGTGGTGCACTCAATACAATTTCGACCCGCCGGTTGCGTTGCAGATCTTCGGCTGTGGTGCCGGCTGTAACCGGACGGTATTTGGAAAACCCAACGGCCTCCATTCGCAAGGGATCGATCTTCTGGTCATACTGCAGGTAACGCACCACACTGGCGGCACGTGCCGCTGACAATTCCCAATTGGAAAAATATTTGCTTTTGAGCCGCGCACTGATAGGCACGATATCGGTATGCCCTTCAACTCGGATATAGTCCTGCGCCGTTGCCAGTACCTTTCCCAGTTTATCGAGCACAGCCTCTCCCGCCGGCAGAATCTGCGCGCTGCCGGTTTTAAACAGGATTCGATCCAGAACGCGAACGGTCAGTTTGTCCTTGAGGGTTTCAATTTCGACTTCTTTGTTTCTGATTTCATCCTGCAGGGAAAGCCGCAGGGCATCGGCGTGTTGTTGCAGTTGTGTTGACGTAGTCACAGCGTGACTGTATTTCGACTGGCAGGCATCGCGTTCATCACTGGCTTGCTTTAATGCCGATTCCAGCTCTGCCTGTTTTGCCTGCCATGCCTTGGTATCCGATTGTGCCTGTTGGTGGCAGGCATCCAGTTCTGCCTGCTTCTCATCAAAGCGCGAGACCGAGACGCAACTGGCTAACAACAGTGTAGTGATAATTAGACTGAATAGAATCTTCATGCCGACCTCCGTGTTACGACCTGACTGGACACGGATTATAGATTGCTGTCAAACAATCACGTTGATCAGGGTCAAGCGGGATTCAAATGTAAGTGATGATTAAACAGAGGCCACGGCAAGACGCTCGCCTTGCCGTAGTAAAGAATTATTTCACGGGTTCATAACTGAAGGTCTGCCCACCGACAGATGCCTCATACATCAGGCCGCCTTTGATCAGGGTGAAGACTGCCATGTTGTTGGCATAACTGGTCTTGGCACCTGCACCTGCAGTAGCTGCTACCGCACTGGCCTGGGCCGAGAATTTCAGGTCACCTTTTTTAAATGCATTAAACGCCTTTGCGTTTTCAAAAAAGATGAGTTCACTATACGACTCTCCGCCTAATTGCCAACCAATAGTCACTTGGGTCATGCTGCTCAGACCAATCATTCGTCCACTGCGATAGACCACACCGGAACCATGCGCACCACCGATTCCGATACCACCTTTACCGATTGTTGGGAAAATGGCATAGGCATAGGCCTTGGCGAAAAAAGTCTTGAGACTGGGATCGTGTTTCTTGAATTCGGCAATGGCCTGCCTCGCGGCATGGTCGGCTTCACCCGGCTCATTGGGGTTCCAGCCTGTGCAGCCGGCAATCATGAGCGGTAACAACACCAGTAATGCGAACCGAGTCTTGTTCATTATGATATGGCGCATGGGTGTATGACCTCATGGAGTTGGTGAAAATATATCAATGTATAAACACCATAAGCATCATACACACACCCTGCGCCAACACAAGTCACAAAACTGATGTTCGCTCGATCTACTGTGGAATGCAGTGTTTAGCCGCCATCCATCTCCAGGTCGGTTTTTACTGCATCCAGGCCAGCGGTAGCACACTTTTCATCGGTGACGCCGGAAGGTGCACCGCTGACACCAATACCGCCAAGGATCGTGCCACCAATATTGATTGGGATCCCACCGGCACTCACCATCAGGCCCTCCAGTTTGGGTACTTGATACGCACCTTTAAAGCGACCCTCCAGTTGCGACGTAGCTGAATTAAATGCCATGGCGGTATGCGCCTTTTGTTTGCTGATAGGGACGGTAATGTCCATGGCCAGGGTGTCACGCAGTACAGCCTGAACGTGCCCGCCGCGGTCGATCACCGTCACCGCGATCTGCACACCTTCCTTGCGACACTGAACGATTGCGGCATGGGCAATCTTGAGTGCCGTATCCAGCGACAGTCGTTTGATATTCACCGTCAGTGGTTCAGCTGCATACACAGTTGAACCTAAAGTGGTAGTAAGCAGTAATGTGGCAGCAAGCATGGGCCTGGTAAAAGACATGACACGTTCCTCTATGGTTTGGTGTTACTCGACAGATACCTGCAATTATTTTTAAACTGGAAAAATAATAAGCCCACGACACGATCCGCGGCAAGCATCATGCCCTGACTGAATGACCCGTGATTGATCCAGGACAATTTTGCACACGACAATATAGATGTTTCGGGTAATAAAATAAAAGAAACCCGGCACTGCCGGGCTTAGATTAGTAGATCAGTGAATTTAATACGCAGGTGCTTCAGCCTCATACTGCAAACCTTTTTTTGCCGCCTGTTCGCGCACTGTGCTATATAAGCGATCATCCAGTGAACCTTTCGCACCACCACTGGTCTTTAATTTCTTACGGATAAAACTTTCACGTTGTTTGGTCAGCTTGCTGATCTTGGTCTGTAACTCGTTGCGTTCCTTGGCCTTGGCGGCTATCAATGCCTTTTGTTCCGCTGGCGCCAGTGCAGCAACTGGTGCGGGCAACTCCGCCTTGTCGATGTCTTTCAGATCAACGCGGCCACTACTAACTTCCTCTACCAGATCCTGTTTACCCAGCAAATTGCGCTTACCACTCTTCGAAGCATTGAATGCCGCGCGACGTGCCTGTGATGCGGCGGATGCACTTTCGTGCAGTTTTTCCGTCGCGGCCTGTTTACGTGCAAACTCGGCCTTTTGCTGTTTTGTACCATAGGCCATGCGCGTTTCATCCAGCTTGCGCGACAGCTCTGCCAGTTTTTTATCGAAGGGCGTTGCCATGGCAACTGCGCTGCCTGCCTGATCAACCTGAAAGAATTCACCGCTGCCCAGTTGCGCAATCTGTTGCCAGTTGTGTCTGGTCTGGCTGGCACTACCACACTGGATTGCATTGACCACGATGCCATTGCGTTTCGCCAGGGCTAGTGTCTGCGGATACTTAACGTCATCCTGGTAATCCATATGCGGCGGGGCATCACCGACCAGGAAGATCACCTTATAAGTATGATTGTCCTGACTCCAGGACATTTTGTTCACCGCATCAGCCAGTGCTTGATTGACGCTCTCCGGGCCATCCCCGCCACCGGCGGCACGAAAGTCCATCAAGGTGGCATACATGCTATCCAGGTCCGATGACAGGTCGACCACACGTGTGACGTAGGCGTCACCCCGATCGCGATACGCAACCAGTCCCATTCGAATCTCCGGTGCCGACTTGGCCTGGGCCATGCTAGAGGCAATCGACCAGATCTTTTCCTTAGCTGCCTGTATCAGGCCACCCATACTCCCGGTTGTATCCAGTGCGAACACCACGTCAATCTTTGCCGCCTGATTATGATTAGCCTGGTCTGTCGGCACCGCAATCGGGGGAGTCAGCTGCACCGCTGGCACAGGCTTACTTATATATAAGGGGTATGCCACGACACTGGCCGCGGTAAAGGCAAACAGGGCTGTCGCAATTAATTTGGTTTTCATGG
>JBECKZ010000067.1:0-2833 GCA_040235555.1 Thiohalomonadales bacterium
GCATAGGAGATAGTGAGTTTGCGTTGCGCGCGGGTGATGCCGACGTACGCAAGACGACGCTCTTCCTCAATCGTTTCTTCTTCGATACTGGTGCGATGCGGTAACAGGTTTTCTTCCATCCCCACCAGATAAACATAGGGGAACTCCAGGCCCTTGGCCGCGTGCAGGGTCATCAGGCTGACGACATCGCGGGTGTTTTCATCGTTTTCCCGATCCAGGTTGTTGAGCAGGGCAAGTTTGGTCACAACCCCGGCCATGTCCAGCTGCATGTCCTGCTGGGTCAGGCGCTGTATCCATTGCACCAGTTCCTCGACATTGTCCTGTTTGCGTTTGGCCTGTTGCTCATCGCTGGCATTCTGCTTGATCCAGTCGCCGTAAGCGATGTCGTCCAGCATGCTACGCAGCAGGCTCAGTGGGCTTTCAGATTCGGCACGGCGTTGCAGACTGCTGAGCCAGTCATGGAATTCGCGCACCTTGTTGTGTGCACGCGAATTGAGTTTGAGATCCAGCCCGACATGCTCGATAGATTCGAGGATCCCGCAGCGAGATTCCGCGGCATGCTCCACCAGGGTTTGTACAGTGGTGGTGCCCAGTTCACGACGCGGGGTATTGATGATGCGCAGCAGTGCATTGTCGTCATCCGGGTTGGCGATGATGCGCAGGTAGGCCATGATGTCCTTGATCTCACCGAAATCAAAAAAGGACATGCCACCGCTGAGATAATACGGGACACCTTTTTCGCGTAACTGCTGCTCAAACAGACGCGACTGATGATTGCCGCGATAAAGGATGGCGTAATCAGCGAACTGGCTACGCGACTGAAACTTGTGGTGCATCAGGTCCGCTACGATCTGTTCTGCTTCGCCCTGTTCGTCCTGTGTGCTCAGCAAGGTAATGGGATCACCGGGACCCAGTTCACTCCACAGGCGTTTTTCGAAAATATGGGGATTGTTGGCGATCAGGGCGTTAGCAGCATGCAGGATGTTACCGGTGGAGCGATAGTTCTGTTCCAGCTTCACCAGTTTTAAATAGGGATAATCCTGCTGTAGCTGCGCCAGGTTTTCCGGACGTGCCCCGCGCCAGGCATAGATGGATTGATCGTCATCACCCACCACGGTGAAGTGACCGGATTTACCAACCAGTTGTTTAATTAATTCATACTGGCAGGAATTGGTATCCTGATATTCGTCAACCAGCAGGTGTTTGATGCGGCACTGCCACTGGTTGCGGTATTCCGCATCTTCGCTCAGGACCTGCAGTGGTTTGAGAATCAAGTCGTCGAAATCGACGGCGTTATAGGTCTGCAGGGCCTGTTCATATTGCGCGTACACATTGGCGGCCGTGGCGTGGATGGCGTCGGCGGCATGACTACGTGCCTGCTGCGGTGTAATCGCATTTTGTTTCCAGTCGCTGATCTTCCACTGTACCCGTTCGGCAATATTGCCCGGGTCGCCAAAGTCACGGCGCATGATGTCCTTGATCAGATTCTGACTGTCACTTGCATCGTAAATGGTAAACCCACGCTTGCGCGCATAGCGCGCAGGTGATTTACGAATCATGTTCAGGCCGAGAGTATGAAACGTCGAGACCTGTAGAGACTTGGCAGTCTCCGCATCCAGCAACTCCACCACACGTGAGCGCATTTCGCGTGCCGCCTTATTGGTAAAGGTCACGGCGATGATGGCGTCGGGCTGGATACCACGCTGGCGGATCAAATAAATAATCTTTTGGGTAAGCACCCTGGTCTTGCCGCTGCCGGCACCCGCCAGTACCAGTAATTGTGAGTCACAGTCGGTAACGGCCTGGCGTTGGGTGGGATTCAGTTGCTGCAGCATGGTCAGGCTATTCTAGGGATTGCCCGTGAAAAATTCGATTCTTGACTAGTGAATATTTTTCAGAATCGCGACCGCATTCGCCTGTTTGCGAGAAATGGCCCAGGCATCATTAGGCACGGATACGATCAGGTGCTGACATACCGAATTTTGTTGTTGGGCTGAATACGCCGCCAGCCTGTCCTGAAAGTGGCGCACTCTTTGCTGCACGTCGATCGATATCCAGTGCAAACAGCTATGCATAAAAACATGATTACTCTCGGTGAATGCCGTGTAATAGTGGTGTAAGAAACTGGGTTGTCTGTTTCGGGGTTAGTTGGGTACGCAGGAGCCAGTTGGCGGCCACGGGTGTCACTGATCGCTGCCGCCAGGCCCAGAAGCAGTACAAATCATAGTAAATTGCTGCACTGACGCATTACTACCTTAGGCAATTAACTATTTGATATTACACTGGTTGTTTTTCTATGATGGCCAGGTAACAAAAATTAGCCAATCCTGCTGGCTTTGTTATATGATGCATTTTCGCCAGTTAATTCAATAAGTAAGATAAATAATAATATGTCCAGATGGTTTTTGCTCATGGTGATGTCTTGGGCATTGAGTAGTATTGCCAACGCAGGTATCTACCACGATCCAGACCTGAGCTGGCAGACGATCGAATCCGCTCACTTTCGTATCCATTATCATAATGGCGAAGCGGCATTGGCACAGCGTTTCTGGCCCAAGGCCGAACAGGTATATAGCGACACCTGCAGCTTTCTTAACTGGTATCCGAAAGATAAAACCGACGTAGTGTTAACAGACGAATTCGATTTGTCCAATGGCTACACCCGGGTGTTTCCGTATAACAGTGTAATCCTGTTTGTTGCTGCACCGGACGCGATCAATAGCCTGGAAGATTTCGATGACTGGCTGGCACTGGTGTTTCGTCACGAATTCCTGCACGTCGTGCACCTGGACAAGGCCCGTGGTTTTCCACAAAACCTGCGTCACGTGTTTGG
>JBECKZ010000146.1:0-15317 GCA_040235555.1 Thiohalomonadales bacterium
AGGTAATACCAGGGATTAATCCATGAGCCTGGCGAACGGCCCAGCTCAGACTAGCGATCAGATCCCGACTGGTACTATCCAGACTATGATCTGATGTCTGCGCATCATTGTAATTGAGCTGCAGTAATGCATTCATATGTTGGCTGATGAGATAGCCCAGACTCAGCCCAGCGGTCCAAGTATCGGTATTTTTTGCTGAGACATTTACAGGTGGATTGGATTCCTCGATAGTGCCGTATTGTAAGTTCGTGGAAAAATTCAGGAGCTGATTGACATTCTTGGTTAGTGCAAACTGGGTAATGACGTTGCGGCTGTCCACAGCCTGACCGGTTTTATTATCATTTTTACTGATGATGTGAGAGATAACCCAATTCCAGGTCGGATAACTGAAGCCAGCTATCAGCGATACGCTCGTCGTGGTATTGAATCCACCTACACTGAATCCACCGCCTGCATTTTCCACGGTTTGATCGACTTTCGTCAGTGCTAGGGTATAACTCGGCTGACCATACCAGGGTGTGACCGGTGGCTGGCCCGCCTCTCCGGCCTCTACTATAACAGACGGGGTATAGGTAGTAGTCAGCGTGGAATCTGTGGATTTTATCCTGGCACGTGCCGGGTCGTCGTTGACGTTGTCGGTTGTCGTGCCCAGTGCAGCATATAAATACAGACCTGACCAACTGAGATCGGTATAGCCGTGGATAGTCTGTTGATCGGCGACCCCGCCGGGATTGGTGGGGCTGCGGAAATAACTGCCGATTCGTTTGTTCTCTAGCCCTACGTCCCAAACCATAGGTTTACCACTGACTAACTTGTTGTGCCAAGGTGTGTAGCTCACCATAGCACTGTAGGCATGATCGCGTTTCGCATCCTGATTGATATCAATTATGCCGTCGTGATTGAGATCGATGCCATCACCATCAAAATCGAAATCAGATCTAGCATACTCACCGTGCAGACGCAGCCGATGGTCGAGCAGATTGCTGTCTGCAAGAATATCCGAGGCACTGCCTTTGGTATGGGTCGTATCACCTACCACACCGGTCCCGCTACTTCCTGTCTGTTCTGGTCCTGCGCCGTTCACATACACTGCACTGATTAACAGCTTATCGCGTTCGCTTAAGGGATGACTGCTCAACACTACCCCATCTGAACGATTTTGCGCATCTCCTACACCGAGGCCATCCTGAAAACCGACCACATCCTCGGTACGTTGACTAAAAGCGGTGACATTATCCCGGTTATTCGCCCAATTGACTCCCAAAGAAACGCCCCGGCGGGAGAAACCCTGCATTACCAGATTATCTGCAGGAGATGCATTAAATTGACCGACCTTTGCCACGACAGGACCGTCCTGCGCGGTCACCAGGAAATGTCCCAGGTCAGCCTTACCACCATTGACACCGCGCGGCATCAAGCTTTCATTTTTATTGTAAATGAGATCAGAACTACCACTGATTTGCCAATTACCATTGGCGATCTTTCCCTGTATCTGTGTACCACCTCCCAGGTTTAGCTTGTCTGGTTCTGGTGCAGTCAGCTCACGATCGGCGACACGCGCTGACACATCAAGCCATACCTTACCCTGCAACTCGGCATCACGGAATGCCGAGTTTTTGCGTATAGATAAAGTCCACGTACCACGTATAGCCGTACTACCATCGGTTTGGTACTCGATCAGTCGCAGCTGATGTTCGCCGTAGGCCAGAGGTTGTGGTGGAATAATTGTGGCTACAGATCCGTCGAAGCTGACTATCTGTGTGACATCAAACCCATCGAGATCTAATCCAAGTCGCTGGATGGTCTCGGCAGGTGCTGTAACTTTTACCTTTATGGGGTCAGCTGGCGCGCGGTATTTACTCGCTGACGGGATCAGTTCGGGCTTCCAGCTTGCAGCATGTGCGCTGATGCTCATCAGAAGACATACCGCAATGCTGAGGTATTTAATTATAAATTTGATTTGTCGGAGCCCTTGCACGATCTGTTACCTCTTTTATTATTCAGAATCGCTGGTTCTCTTTTTATGTATTAAAGCGTATTCACCCCAAAATTCATAGTATGGATGTCACAGAATTCATTCATTTCGTTGTTTCCGTGGACGTATAAGAAATACATAGAGATAGATAAAAATATTCACGGCAATCACGATCATCCCAAACAGGATTTGCATATTGCGTGTCAGACTGGCTGGATATAACACTGGCATGATGTACTGCATGACAAAATCGCCTTGATACTGGCCAAGCCCTGCTACCGAGCGCAAGTAATTTTCTAGTGGCGTCAGGGGGCATATCCAGCCATTCAATTCCACTAATATTCCCCAAATCATTGCTGGGATGTGTAACCACACCAGCCTGCGCCACCTGAGGAGCAGTAAGGCACCGAACAACACAAACACTACAAACACAAAATGCAGGACAACGATAATGTCCACTACCAGTTTTGCCCACTCTCCTGTCATTGAGATGTATGACCCCGCATCAATCGTGTTTTATAAGCATATGACATATCTATGCCGGGAAAGGAATTGTTCTAATGACCCTTTTCCGACGCACACGCGTTTACCTGTCACTACAGATCAGTTGCATATGCTATCTATGCCATCAACCATCACGTATCTACTTGAAAACTCTGCCTGCTCACGGCTTTTGTCGCATTATCACAGTCTTTGCAGGACGCATAAAATCGCGTACTCTTGGCCGGCTATGCACGATATAGTCAGTGATGAAAACCTGATGTTGCAATATAAGGACGGCGATACCCGGGCCTTCGAGACCCTGTACGCGCGCTACCGGCAACCATTATTTCGTTATCTTCAACATCAGTGTAGCAGTGCAGCCATTGCCGAAGAGTTGTTTCAGGACATCTGGCTGAACCTGATCCGTACTCGCGAACGTTACCAGGTCAGCGCCAGCTTCAAGACCTTTATTTATCATATGGCGCATAACCGCCTTATTGATCATTACCGTAAACAAAAACACGGTATCCCTGCCTCATATGATGAACACGAGGACATTCTGAATCAGACAAACTCCGCGAATCCTGTCTCCGCTGAACGCCAGGTCCAAGGTGAACAACAACTGGCACGCTTACATGCAGCGATTGCTGAGCTGCCTGAAGCGCAACGTGAAGCCTTTTTATTGAAAGAAAATACAGGGCTGAGTGTGGAACAGATTGCAGAGATCACCGGTGTCAATGCCGAAACCGCCAAGAGCCGGATCCGCTATGCCCTAAACAAATTACGCCAAAGTCTCGGAATAGAAGACCATGACTAAGCAACACGACCAGAACAAACAGCTCGACGATTACCTGCATGGGAAATCAGGGATATCTAAGCTCTATCAGCAACTGACTGCTGGCGAACCCGATGCAAAAACTGACGCCACGATCCTCGCGGCGTCAAGACATACAGCCATCATCAAGCCGCGGATTCTGCGCTGGATGATTCCTGCAGCCATTGCGGCCATACTGGTTCTGGGTGTGTCCCTGTTCTGGGAACAACAGCACCGAACACCCGCGCCAGACAACGCGATGGAGTCTGCTGCACCCGGCCAGCAGGGATCGTTCCCGCAACAACTTGACCGCACCCTGCACGACAATCCAACTGCAGATCAGTGGCTGGAGCAAATACAGAAGCTGCATACCGCTGGCAAAACTGAGCAGGCCGCAACTGAATTTAAAAAATTCCGACTGGCATACCCTGCCTATACGCTTGACCGCCACCGCTTCGGCGAATTGCAACAATACGACAAATAATTCGAATTACTATTTCTTGATGTGGCGTACCATGCGTTTGCGCTTGGCGATCTGGCGTGGCGTGAGTTTGTTCTTCTTGCCTTTGTAGGGATTTTCACTGGTCTTGAACTCAATACGCAACGGCGTACCCTGTAAGCGCAGGTGTTGGCGAAAGGCATTGATCAAGTAACGGCGATAACTGTCAGGTACTGCTGAAGTTTGATTACCATGAATAATGATCACAGGCGGGTTCTTGCCGCCCTGGTGGGCATAACGAAGTTTGATCCGGTGCCCGCGTACGAGTGGCGGTGGATTCGCCGCAACAAGATCACTTAACAACCGGGTCAATCTGGGTGTCGGAATATCCGACATGGCGGCCTTATAGGCCTGCTGGATTGATGCAAACAGGTCCCCCACGCCACTACCATGCAGAGCCGAAATAAAATGCAAACGCGCAAAGGTGATAAACGGTAACTTGATATCGAGCTCGCGACGAATCTTGTCCTTTTGATCGATATCCAGGCCATCCCACTTGTTGATCGCGAGCACCAGTGCCCTGCCAGTCTCTATGACAAATCCCAGCAGGCTGGCATCCTGTTCGGTGACACCCTCCTGTCCATCCACCAGCATGACCACGACGTTGGCATCTTCGATCGCCTGCAGGGATTTGATGACGCTGAATTTTTCAACTGCCTCACTGATACGGCCACGGCGGCGCACGCCGGCAGTATCAATCAGGGTGTATTGCTGACTATCGCGTTCAAACGGTAGATAAATACTGTCCCGTGTAGTGCCGGGCATGTCGAAGGTAATGACCCGTTCTTCCCCGAGGATACGATTAACCAGGGTTGATTTACCCACATTGGGACGACCGATGATCGCGACCTTGATACCGGCATAGGCTTGTTCAGCCTCCGTCTCTGCTCCCCGCTCCTGCTGCGCATGATCATGCAGTACCTCATTGATCATGCTGGTCACACCACGGCCATGTTCAGCCGCAATGGCATATACCTGTTCAAATCCCAGGCGATAAAATTCTGAGAGCGCGGCATTGATGTCCATGCCATCGATCTTGTTCACTACCAGTGAAACTTGTTTACCGGTCTGGCGTAAACGCTGGGCAATCTTCTCATCATCCGGTAGCAGACCATTGCGTGCATCGACCAGGAATAACACCTGGTCTGCCTGTTCCACAGCTAACCAGGACTGGGTTGCCATCAGGCTGTCGACACCATCCTTATCGTCACTCAGGCCACCGGTATCGATCACGATATAACCACATGGTCCCAGTTTACCTTCGCCGAATTTACGATCTCTGGTCAGGCCCGGCTGATCCGCTACCAGGGCTTCACGCGTACGAGTAAGGCGGTTGAACAGGGTCGACTTGCCGACATTTGGTCGACCGACCAGGGCCAGTACAGGTTTGAAACCATTCATACCAGATCAACTCGTCTATATGAAAAAAGAACAAATTCTGACAATCGCGTATCAGGGATAGTGAATATCAAAAGCTTCGGTGTGACCATAACGATCAATCACAATCAGCTTATTGCCAGCCACGACAGGTGGTGCCAGGATATTGTTGGTCTTGGGATAGAGCAAATCCTGCGTCTCATCCAGGTTTGGATCGGTATAGTCATAATCATTCAGTCGCAAGCGCGCAACAATCTTGCCATTATCACGCCGCAGCCAGTGTACGAAACCATCAAAGTCAGCAACAATGACATATTGATCTTGCAAACGCGGCGGCGTCAGGCTGCGACGCAGCAACCCCTCCTGTTTCCATAAGGTTGCACCGTTAAAGCGATCCAGGGCCCAGACCCGGCTCTGATCATCCACCAGATAAATGCGATAAGGGTCCACCACCATGCCATTATAGGAGGTAATATCACGTGTCCATAAAATGCGCCCGGATCCCAGTTGAACTGCGGCGATACGACCCTGATAACTGACAGCATAAACGATATCATCAACCACAACGGGATTGGCATCGATATCAACCATACGTTCCAGGTCGGTACGCCCGCGTGGGATAGCAATCGTGGTCTGCCAGAGTAATTTACCCGTTTGCAGGTTGACTGCAAGCAGGCGGCCATTATCAAAAGCACTTAGTACTATGTCACCGGCGATAACCGGAGCACTTGTTCCCCGCAGCGTCAGTGCCGGCGTTATTTGCTCCAGCGACCAGATCTGCTTGCCATCTTTCCGGTTGAGCGCGTAAAGCATGCCGTTGACACAGCGCACGATAACAATATCTTTGGATACTTTGGGTGGTGATAGCACTTCACTGCTAACCTGGGCATGCCAGACCACATGACCATCTTTTTTCTGCATGGCAATCACATCGCCATGACTGCTGCCAAAGAACAGCAAATCATCGTCCAGGGTCAGTGCAGTTGAAGTAGGCATGGACAGGTTGACCTGCCACCGAATGGACCTGTCTTGGCTATTGAATGCAGTGACCTGCCCTTGATAATCAAGTGCATATAACACATTATTTTCCAGCACAGGTGTAAGTTTGAGGTAATTCTCACCTGCACCCTCACCAAAATCAGTTTCCCAAATCCGTTTTATAACAAAGGCGTTTTCAACGGCAGTCAGTTTAACGGGCGGTAATACAGGAGATGGTGAAGTACTACACCCGCCCAATAATATGATGAACGCAATAAACAGCGATTTTACAATTTTCATTTTTTGCTATCTTGCGTTAGCGCCTTGGACAAATTATCCAGTTTCATCTGTACAAATTCACGTTCCTTGCCATTAAGGCTGGAATCGGTCAGGGCAAGTTGATACGCCTCACGCGCCTGCTCTGTTTTACCTTGCTTGCGCAGAATATCACCGCGAATCAGGGCAAAACGTGGATCAAAGGTCGCATCCTTAACCTGATTCAGAAGCTTCAATGCGTCTTCCAGTTTACCTTCGGCAGACAAGACCTCGGCCAGTCGTTGCCGTGCAATCAAACCTATGACTTTGTGCCCGGGATTTTCCAGGGCCCACCGCAGATTTTTCTCTGCCTCGGGCAGCTTGTTGGCCTCCACTTCCTGCTTTGCCATTTGCAATGATGTTAGTGCAGCATAGGACGTGCCCTTGTACTTGTCACGCAATTCATTGGACAAGGTTTGTACCAGTGCTGCATCTTTCTTTTTCAGTGCATCGTTGAATTTGTCATATGTAATCGAGGCATTGACGGCGAGAGTTTCGTGGTAACTGAACCAGTACCGCACACCAATCACAGCACCCAACCCGACCACGATTCCGATGATCACGGCCGTACCATTTTCCTTCCACCATTTCTTTAATGCTTCGACCTGTTCTTCTTCTGTTAAATGCTCTGCCATATCCTCACCAGCCTGCTCTAGTTCACTTTAATAAAATGCATCAGCCATCGGGCCAAATCGGTTTGAATAATAGTTTCCTGGTCCTGATCGGTACGCAGGTGTTTGATCGCAATCGTGCCGGCCTGCATTTCGTCGTCACCCAGGATCAACGCCAGTTGCGCCCCGCTTCGATCAGCCCGTTTAAACTGACTTTTGAAACTCCCGCCACCCGTGTGCATAGTCAGGCGCAAACCTGCGACATTATCGCGCAACTGCTCGCTAAGACGAAATCCTGCCCGCTCAGCCGCTGAGCCTACCATTATAAAATAAGCATGCGGTGGCTGTGCAGCCCGGGCAATCTGTGCCTCATCCAGGAGGGCGATCAACCGCTCCAGTCCCAGTGCGAAACCCACCGCCGACGTTGCCCGACCGCCCAATTGTGCGACCAGGCCATCGTAACGACCACCGGCACATACCGTGCCCTGGGCCCCGAGTTGATCTGTGGTCCATTCAAACACCGTCCGATTGTAGTAGTCCAGACCCCGCACCAGCCGTGGATTCACCACATACTCAATACCCAGATCGGACAGCATTGCACACAGCTCATTGAAGTGGACCTGCGAAGCTGCATCCAGATGCTCATTAAGACGCGGAGCTGCCTCAATCAGTTCCTGCATTGCCGGGTTTTTGCTATCCAGGATCCGCAAGGGATTGGTCGACAGACGACGTTGGCTATCCTCATCCAGCAGCTCACTGTGCTGGTTAAAATATGCCACCAGGGATTCGCGGTATACGGCGCGGGCCTCGTTAGATCCCAGGGAATTCAATTCCAATTTTACCTTGTGTTGGATCGCCAGGTCCTGCCAGTAACGCGCAGTCATTGCGATAATTTCTGCGTCGATGTCAGGACCATCCAGGCCAAATACCTCCACGCCTAACTGGTGAAACTGGCGATATCGACCTTTCTGCGGCCGTTCGTGCCGGAACATCGGCCCGCCATACCATAATTTCTGGATCTGGTTATGCAGGAGACCATTCTGAATAGCGGCGCGTACACAACTGGCTGTGCCTTCCGGTCGCAGGCTCAGGCTATCACCATTGCGATCTTCAAAGGTGTACATTTCCTTTTCGACAATGTCAGTCACCTCGCCGATAGACCGCTTGAACAGGTCGGTCATTTCCACCAGTGGCATGCGGATCTCATCATACCCATAATTACGCATTAACTTGCGAAAGGTGTCTTCAACGATCTGCCAGCGTGGCGTTTCGTCCGGCAGAATATCATTCATACCGCGGATTGCTTGGATTGATTTCGACACAATGATTAAATTTGAATTATCTGGTTATGTTTGATTACTTCAAACCGACCTTAAAGAAGGCAGTATCGCCGCGGCGGTAGCGAGTATGGTCAAATTCCTTGCCATCATAAAACACCTGCACTTCAGGAGCATTGCCTAGCACCACAGTAAAAGGTGGTTCGCCATCAAGAGTCAGATCTGCATTTTTGACTACCAACTGATAGAGCAGGCGTTTACCGGTATTATCCGTCACATTGACCCACGAATCCGCATTGCAGTGTATTCGTATTTGCGCTGTTTTAGCGGGCAAAATATTTTTTTGTGTAGTTGTATTCGCCTGGTTTGCTTCCGTTGCTTGCTGCCCCCCCGGAGTTGTTACCTGTGACTTGGTTTCCGGAGCACTTGTATTCGTGATGGTTGCTTTCGGTGTTGGCAAGTTTTCAACAACTGTTTTGCCTGGCTCTACTTTTTCAGTTGACTGTAAAGGCTGTTGTGTATTGGAACCAGACATTTCCGGTGTTTGCGGCTTTGATTTGTTTTGCTGTTCAGATACCTTGCTTTCCTTCTCGGGCGCAGTAGTGACAGCGGGTACCGTCACCTCGCTGGTCTTTTGTGAACTCCCTGCACCAAAGATATTGAATTTATCGCCTAGTAGATACAAGCCGCCTACCACCAACACCACAATCACGATGATAAAAACGGTTTTTACAAGCCCCGTTTTCGCTGTCTTCTTGGGTTGGATGCTTACGCTACTGGGTATCAGTGCTGCATTGATTTGCTCCCCATGACTGTACGCCTGCACGATTTCATCTTCAGGTAATTTCAGAAGTCGCGCATAGGAACGTAAATAGCCACAAATATAGGCTGGCGAAGGCAATTGAGAATAATTATCTGACTCGAGTGCTTTTATCAATTCTGCGTCCAGACGCAAATGATGAGCCACCTCGTCCAAGTTTAAATGACTGCTTTCACGTTGTTCACGCAGACGGCGACCAGGCAACTCCACAGAAGCTTGTGGTGCTTCTTCCGGGATAACCTCATCCTGATTATTCTCCTGTTCGTTAATCTCGCTCATCGCTTACAATTTGCCCATGCGCTCGAGTTTTTTCAGCCGTTTTGCTTCTACGGAATCGGGAAATTTTCCCTTTAACAAAATCTTATAGCTCGCAACGGTATCTTTGTTTCCACGTTCATTTTCCAGCAAAATGCCAACCCATAAACTCTCCGGCGTCTGCTGTGCAATCTCAACATAGCGCTGAAAATAGGAATATGCAGTTGCATTTTTACCCTGGTCATAGCTCAACTGCGCCATCTGTATCAGGCTCTTCGGCATCTTGGGATTGATTGCGAGCGCAGACTGGAATGCACTTTCGGCTTTTTTCAGCTTACCTTCCCGTAGCGAGCACAGACCGACATTTTCATAGGCATTGGCACGTGCCGCATACAAGGGGTTATTGATAATATTCTGGAAATGCTTGTAGGCACGCTCATATTTCCCGCGTTCGCATAGATATACGCCGTAGTTGTTCTGAATATTCATGTCATTCGGCGCCAGGGATAAAGCCCTTTCATAATATTCACCGGCCTTGTCAAATTCCTTGAGACGACGATAAAGCTCTGCCATGTAATGGTAGGCATGAGGATTTTCCGGATCGTATTTAATCGCCTTGTCCAGTTTGTACTTTGCCCGCTGGAACTGTCCTTCATTCATATAACCCAGTCCCAGTTCTGCATTCAGTTCGGCGGCGCGCTTTGTGTCAACTGGTGAAAGATAGTCTGTAGTAGTACAAGCACCAAGAAACAAAACGATGGGGATGATCGCGCTTACGAATTTTTTCATTGATCCACTCCTACCTGCTGCATTCGCCGCATGCTACGTTTAGTACGATCCATCACCTGCCCGGCTAACTGGCCACAGGCAGCCTCGATATCATTACCGCGCGTCTTGCGCGTTATCGTGGTCATGCCATGCCGGATCAATATATCGCGGAAGGCATCAATCCGGCTCTGCGGTGAACATTTATATAACGTATTGGGAAATGGATTGAACGGGATCAGATTGATCTTGGACGGGACATCCCGCAGCAATTTCACCAGCGCCCTGGCCTCGGCATCGCTATCATTAACACCGTCAAGCATGACGTATTCAAAGGTGATCCGGCGCCGTGCATCACCCGCCAGATAACGTTTGCATGCTGCCATGAGTTCAGCAATCGGATATTTGCGATTGAGTGGGACCAGCTTGTCACGCAAGGCATCGTTGGTGGCATGCAACGAGACTGCCAGGCTCACATCACTGACCTGCTTCAGACGATCAAGCGCAGGCACCACCCCCGAGGTACTCAGGGTCACGCGCCGTTTTGACAGCCCATAGGCTTCATCATCGAGCATGAGGGACATGGCCTTGACCACGTTATCGAAATTCAACAGCGGTTCCCCCATCCCCATCATCACCACGTTGGAGATCTGGCGTTGCTCTCGCGGTAGGCAACCCAGGGCCTGATTGGCGACCCAAAGCTGACCAATGATTTCACTGACACTCAGGTTACGATTAAAGCCCTGTTGCGCTGTGGAGCAAAAGCTGCAATCCAGTGCACAGCCAACTTGTGAGGACACACACAAGGTACCGCGGTCACTCTCCGGAATAAATACTGTCTCGATACAATTGAGATTATCGAGCTGTAACACCCACTTGATGGTACCGTCATGTGAGCGGTGCTCGCTCGCAACCTGGGGTGGGCGAATTTCCGCGATGTCGGTGAGTTTCTCCCGCAGGGTCTTGCTAAGATTCGACATGGCCTGGAAATCAGACTCACCAAATTGATAGATCCATTTCATGACTTGTGAGGCACGAAAGGCCTTCTCACCGATCACAGCGAAGAAGGCCTGCAACTCAGCCTTGTCTAGATCCAGCAGGTTGGTTTTATCGTGCGTCGTCACTATTTATCCCGGCCGTAGCACTCAGCGAGTCCGCGGACAAATCTCTTCGGCTTTGAAGAAAAAGGCAATTTCGTTTTTTGCGGTCTCGGTTGCATCTGAACCATGAACGGCATTTTCGGTGATGTCATTGGCGAAATCCGCGCGGATGGTGCCCGGTGCCGCATCCTTGGGATTGGTGGCACCCATGACTTCACGATTCTTGGCAACGGCTTCCTCCCCTTCCAGGACCTGGACCATAATCGGGCCGGAGGTCATGTAATCCACCAGCTCGCCGTAGAATGGCCGTTCCTTGTGTACGGCATAAAATTCGCCGGCTTGTTCCCGGGTCAGGTGCAACATTTTTGCAGCCACGATACGCAAACCGGCTTTTTCAAAACGGTCATAGATCTGGCCGATGACATTCTTGGCAACGGCGTCGGGTTTGATGATAGATATGGTACGTTCTACGGCCATGACTCACTCCAAAATTTTCAATCTTAACAATAACATAAACCCGCGAGTGCACGCGGGTTACCATCACACTTTATTGCTGCAAAATTGCGGGGAATTGTAGCTTTTACCGCCCCTTAGGGGCAATCACCAGACGGTCTCAGGAGGGCTTATTCACGCTCTTCAATCCAGGCCATCTGGATGGCCTCGAGGATTTTTTCGCCACAATGGTGCCCATCGTCATCGAATTCATCCAGGGCCATCACCCAAGCCATCAAATCGGTAAACCGGACCAGTTTGGGGTCAACCTCCGGATGGGCTTCATCCAGTTGAATGGCAATCTCCAGGGTATCTGTCCACTTCAAGCCCATTGGTGCTCCTTAAGAATCAAGTTAATGATGTTCCGACACCATATTAATGGTGTATTTGGGAATTTCGATGACTAGATCCTGCTCCCCGACCAAGGCCTGACAGGACAGCCTGGAGTCGGGTTCCAGTCCCCAGGCCTTGTCCAGCATATCGTCTTCGTCTTCCGTCGACTCATTCAGAGACGCCATGCCCTCACGGATGTAGACATGACAGGTTGTGCAGGCGCAGGATTTCTCACAGGCATGTTCAATCTCGATACCATGCTGCAGGGCGGCATCACAGATACTGATCCCCGGCTCCACCTCAATAACGGCACCCTCGGGACAATGTTCTTCATTGGGCAAAAAAATCAACTTCGGCATATCTGCAACAACTCACTCTTCCAGCTTAATTTCATCCACGCGGTGGCCGGCCAGTGCCCGCTTGATGGTGTTATCCATGCGCCGCGCAGCAAACTCGGTGGTCACCTCATTTAAATGTTCGATGGCTGATTTGATGGCACGGTGATCAGTTCCGTTGCGCGCATTGGCCAGGTCCTGGACGGCATTCTCGATCGTGCCACGTTCCGCATCATTCAATAAGCGGCCATCCTCCGTCAAAGCGGCCTGCAGGGCCTCGAGCACGCGATCGGCCTCAACTTGTTGTTCACGCAGATTGCGCGCGTCCACATCTTCCCTGGCATGGGCAATAGAATCACGCAGCATGGTTTCAATCTCTGTATCCGTCAAACCATAGGAGGGTTTGATCTGAATCCCGCTTTCTACGCCAGTGGTCTCTTCACGTGCAGTTACCGACAACAGGCCATCGGCATCCACCTGAAACGTCACCCGAATTCGTGCAGCTCCAGCCACCATAGGAGGGATTCCGTGCAGGGCGAATCGACCCAGGGAACGGCAATCGGAAACCAGTTCCCGTTCACCCTGCAGGACATGAATGCTCATCGCGGTTTGACCATCCTTGTAGGTAGTGAAATCCTGCGCCCGAGCCACAGGGATGGTGGTATTACGTGGGATGATTTTTTCTACTAGCCCTCCCATCGTCTCTAAACCTAGTGACAAGGGAATCACGTCGAGCAACAACATCTCGTCGTCGGGTTTATTGCCCGCCAGCACATCGGCCTGAATTGCAGCACCAATGGCCACCACCTTATCCGGATCAATATCCGTTAAGGGTGCCTGTCCGAAAGATTCTCCAATCATTTCCCGGACCCGCGGGACCCGGGTAGAACCACCGACCATCACCACAGCCTGGACATCCTCGGCATTGACCTGGGCATCGCGCAACGCACGCCGGCAGGTGACGACGGTTTTTTGTATCAATGGTTCAACCAGTTGATTGAAATGCTCACGCGTTAATATGCCCTGCCAACGTTCGCCGTTATCCAGCTCGAGATCGAGTAAAGTCTGGTCCGCATCGGTCAGGGCTTCTTTTGCAGCACACGCAGCGCGTTGCAGGCGGCGCAACTGATGATGGCTGGCATCGTCTGCTATCCCAGCCTGCTGTATTATCCATTGCGCAATCGCGTGATCAAAATCATCCCCACCGAGTGCCGTATCGCCACCGGTCGCCATAACTTCGAACACGCCTTTGTGTAGACGCAGAATCGAGATATCGAAGGTCCCACCGCCCAGGTCATATACCGCGATGACTCCTTCGGTACCTTTATCCAGTCCGTAGGCAACAGCCGCCGCCGTGGGTTCATTGAGTAGGCGTAGTACATTCAAACCGGCCAGCTTACCAGCATCCTTGGTCGCCTGACGCTGGGCATCATCAAAGTATGCCGGCACGGTGATCACCACACCCTGCAACTCGCCACCAAGGGTTTGTTCGGCACGGGTCCTGAGCACCCGAAGAATATCTGCGGAAATTTCGATAGCACTGAAATCTCCAGCTGCAGTATGAAACCGGGGTACAGCGGAATCAGTTTGCACGAACTCGTACGGCAAGCGGGTACCCAGGTATTTGATGTCATCCAGACCACGGCCCATAAAGCGTTTCACGGAAACTATCGTATTCAGTGGGTCCTGGGTCGACATTGCCCTGGCTTCTTCTCCCACCACAGGAGACTGCCCCGTCTGATAGTGCACCACAGAAGGCAGCAAATGCCGATTCTGCGCATCGGGCAAGGTGTCTGCTCGACCACTGCGCACGGAAGCCACCAACGAATTGGTCGTACCCAGATCGATACCGGCAGCCAGGCGCCGTTCGTGTGGTTTGGTGGATTGTCCCGGTTCGCTGATTTGTAATAATGCCATCGTTATTCAGAATCCTTCACAGCGCATCGGCAAGGTCTGCTTCGAGATTTTCGCTTTCAATTCTTAATTTGTGCAAGAACTGAAGCTTGTGCACCAGCACCTTAGCCTGTTCCAGTTTATCACTCCCCAATGCCGTAGCCATCTCACCCTGCATGGCATTGATACGCTGATTGATATCCAACATCAATTCATTTAGACGGGTTAGCGCATCCGGATTATCTTTGACTTCCGCAAGTGCCTCACGTAACTCGATCTGCTCCATTAAAAACTCAGAATCAAAACTCGTATCTTTTTGATCATCAAAATCGATACCTTTGAGCTTCAGCAGATAACGGGCACGTTGTAAGGGGGATTTCAGAGTCTGAAAGGCTTCGTTGATATTGGCCGCCATTTGCATGGCTTCACGCCTTTCCCGATCAGTGGCATTGGCAAAACGGTCCGGGTGTATGGCCCGTTGCAAATCGCGATATCGTTCCGCCAGGTCGGCAGTATCGACTTCAAAAGATACGGGCAAGCCAAAAATATCGAAATGATTCTGGAAACTCACCGCGGTCATACCTTAGCCCGCGGTTAGACAGTAAAGCTTTCGCCGCAACCGCAAGTGGCTTTTTCGTTTGGGTTATTGAACTTGAAACCTTCGTTCAACCCTTCTTTGGTGAAATCCAGTTCGGTACCATCAATGTAGACGAGACTCTTGGCATCTACAAAGATCTTCACACCCTGAGACTCAAACACCTTGTCGCCATCTTCGGCGGTATCGGCAAATTCGAGAATATAGGCCATACCCGAACACCCGGTGGTTTTCACGCCGAGACGCAGACCTTCACCTTTGCCTCGGGTAGCAAGAAAATCCTTGACCCGGTTGGCGGCGGTTTCTGTAAGAGTAATTGCCATATCGTTACCTGTTTGTCACATTCAGGCGGTTTTTGCCTCGTCAGCCGGTACGTGCTTTTTCTTGTAGTCATCGATTG
>JBECKZ010000206.1:0-20788 GCA_040235555.1 Thiohalomonadales bacterium
GCATAGGGATCCAGGTAATGACGTAATTCGCCGAGGTCGCGATCGGCGGCGTAAAGACCTTGCATCAGATCATTACAACCGATGGCGACAAAATCCGCGTATGCCAGCAAATTCGCTATATCCAGGACTGCCGCCAGTGTCTCCGCCATGGCCCCCACCGCTACATGCTCAGGTAAACGCTGCCGGATTACACCCCGCCAGTAGGCATACTCCTCAACCCTGACCAGAAAGGGGATCAGCACGCGCAGACTGAAGTCCTGCGCCAAGGCTGCCAGTGCCGTGAGTTGCGCAGCGATCACGCTAGTCACCGGATCGAGTTGATATAAACGCACACCCTGCACACCCAATGGCCGACCGACGGCATCCTGGTGTGGAAACCACACCGGTATTTTATCCACCGCCACATCCAACAGACGAAAGGTCACGGGCAATGGTGCTGCGGCTTCGCAGATCGCGCGAAAGGTTTGCAGATAAAAAGCGACGTCAGGCAGGCATCCATCAGCGGGTAATAAAAATTCCGTGCGGACCAGACCGATCGCCTCAGCACCGAGTTGTACGGCCTGTTGTGCCGCCACGGGCTGGCGCACACTGGCATACAGGTGTACGGATTGGGCACAGCCACTGGGTGTCGTGGTAGCAACGGCAGCGAACGTGGCTGTCGTTGTGTCATCGATGTCATCTGTGATGCGGCCACTGACGCCATCGATGCACAGGGTCATTGACTCTTGCAACAGGCAAGCTTGTTGGGCGCTGACCAGGACCGTAGGGACACCCAGGCCCAGCAGGGTAATCATGGTATGGGAAAATGGCGCAGCCTCGATCACGATCACACCGGCCGGCGCGGTATGCAATGCCGGGATGTCTGCCTGGGTGATCAGGACGATGCGCTGGGAAATATCACCCTGGCTTCCGTGCTGCAGTTTGCCCACTACGACACCGGGAAAGTACGGCATACCCATCATATCGAGATGCTGTTGATTCATGATGGTCTACTCATGACCAGGAGATTTCAATTGATCCATCTTCATTCAGTTGTGCCCGGGTACCTAACGTTTCCCCTTCTGAGTTCAGCATATCCCGTAACCATTGCGCATCCTGGAGGGTAGCCCGATTGGATCGAAAGTGTTTAATCTGGGTGGGGATCAGATGCAAACGGGTAAGCCTGCCCGTCGCCGAATCCATACTGACAAAGTACATCAACGCCAGATCATCCCGGTACGCTTCATAACCGCTAATCCCCTCGTAGTCGTTAAGAAAATCGCCACAGCCATACAAAATCGGTTTGTGCCGGTAGACTTCGATACCCTTCGGATGATGCGAGGAATGACAATACAGGATGTCCACCCTGGCCTCATCAATCAGACGATGTGCGAAACTTTGCTGTTCGGGCGCAATTCGATAACCCCAGTTCGCACCCCAGTGAATGGACACCACTACAATATCGCCAGCTTGTTTCAGCTTGTGAATGTGTCTGGCCAGTTGCGCAACAGTTTCCGTGGAAAAATCCTGTAAATAGTTAACACCGGCCCGGCGTGGCGTTGCCGCCCAGTCTTCGCTAATCCCGCTCGATGCATCCCCATACGCCAACACGATCACCCTGCCTTTGCCGGCGACGTCCATGATCGCTGGGGCAGCGGCTTCCACACTATTCTCACCGGCGCCTGCGGTTTTGATATGCACCTTGTGTAAGCTCTGCAAGGTCTCGGTCAGGCCGGGGTAACCAAAGTCCAGCACATGATTGTTGGCCAGCACACAACAATCGATCTGCGCGGTGGTCAGGCAGGGGACATTCTTCGGATGCATCCGGTAATGGATCGCCTTGCCCGGCCAATAGTCATCACTCGTCGTGATCGCAGTCTCAAGGTTGATGATTCGTACGTCCGGTTTTAACTGCTTGAATGCCTGCAACGCGTTACCCCAGATATAGGCAAAGTCAACTGGCTTGTCGATCGGGCCATTGCGCGCTTCGGCCAAAGCCACATAATCCAACGCACTGGTGGCGTATGGTTCATGAAGCGTTGGATCACTGGGATGAGGCAATATCTGATCAATGCCCCGCCCCGTCATCACGTCGCCACACAAGAAGAGCGTGATGGGCTCAGATGCCTTTGCAGTATACGAGGTTTCATGTTGCATCGCGGCGAATACCTGCTTCACCAGTCCCGGGCTTGCACATGCCATCAAGAGTTTAATGGTTCTACCCAGAAACGCTCTTCGTTTCATGACAGATGCCTGCACCGCCAGCTTGATCCAGATTCCACCGAAACGTCATTCAACCGTCAATAAAATCCTCTTCCCGCAGGCAGTATATTTCCTTAAGCTGTTCGCGCGTTCCGGTGCGCAGAGTCACGGCGTTACGAGGCGGACGTTGTTCCTCTGCCATGCGCTCGGTCTCATCCTCATACGGCCAGGCTTTCGACACCGGCTCAGCATCCTTGTTGAGCCAGATGTAATACCGCATGCCATCACCTCAACTCGCTTAATGTTGCTCGAGCTCAAAGGTGATTTTTGCATTAATGCGATACTCCGTGATCTGATTGTTCTCGACCTTGGCTTCCATGTTCTGTATATAAATCGATTTTATATTCCGCAAGGATTTGGCCGCTTCCGTGACGGCCACCTGCGCCGCCGCTTCCCAGCCTTTCTCGGATTCGCCGAGCACCTCGATAACCTTTAAGAATGCCATTGCTCTGCTCCTCTTCACGTGGGCACATTGCATTCTGTGCAAAGCCACGGCTAATTAAAATGATAATAATCAATCAAGCAGAGAGAATAGCCAAATGGCGAGAGGGAACACGTCACTGGTTGCGGTTTTGTAGAATAAATGTAAGCACAGCGGGGGCACCGTTAATTATACTTAAACAGACTCACCCTAAATGGGTCAGGGAGAAACTTCATCAAAAAGAGGGATATAAGATGAATTACCATTTTTCACCTAGTAAGCTGTTATCGATACCGCTTTGTATCTTAATTACGCTCCTGTGCGTGAAGGCCTTCGCGACAGAACCTGAACCACCCATCGATATATGGGATGAACAGGTCGCCAAAGGTCATGTGCTGTTAATCATAAACCCCCATCTGGTACAGGCAGTCAAGGTGGAGCAGGCCCTGTATCAGGATGGCAAGGTATTACAACAAGAGAAAGTCGACTTCAGAAAATACAAAGTCGCCAAAGCGCCCAAACGCTTAGGGCTTTACCGGCCACAAACAGAGGAACGCAAAGAGCATGAAGCCCGGACAAAGCGCCCCTATTTAAAACTGGAGTTCAGCGAGCAAGCCCGCAAAGAATTGTTCTCCCTGCTGGAACGCAAAGAAATCAAGTTTAAACACAGCGTACCTGAATCCGAGCAGCGGTTTGCCGTTGCGGTCCCGGTAATGAGTTTTAAAGCCAGAAAAATGCCGGATGGCTACTACGCTTCCAAATTCGTGGCCAACGCAAAATGGCGCAAGGGCGGTGTGTCGCCCATTCACGTGGAACAGTGGGTCTATTTGAAAGCAAGCAAGGGCCGGGTGACGCCCATCAGCCTGGAAGAATATTCACGCCGTGTCGACCCGGTCAGCAAGAGTCTTGATGCAAACGACAGGCCGATAAAGGTGCACATCGGTAAAGGCAGTCCCGAGGAAAAAGATATCAAAGACACCAAGAGGTCCATGGCGGTTCCATTGGGCCGACTGGGCGGTGAACCTTTGGAACAGCCCGAACGGCGTACCAAAGCAATGGAAAAGAAAACCGTTGATGAATCCAACGAGCGTTGAGAGGGAGATCACGATGCTACGCTTAATTTCAAGTTTATGTTTCGTATGCCTGTTTTTCATTACTTCGATCGGTGTAACGTTTGCCGCGAATCGCACGGTTTGTTTTCGGATGAAGATTCGTGATGATCGCTGGAATTGTTCGACCTCTACCGAAGCCGGCGCACGCCGTCCGTGTCACCAGGGCGGTTACGTCTGGATGGTCGGGCATCAGGTGGAATTGTGGGATAAAGACTGGTCCGGAAGCGATGAATATATTGGTACCTGGTATATCGGGGGTCAGGGCACCCAATGTATCACCTTCCCCTGGGAGGGCCAGTCGTATCAAAAAGGCGAAGCAAACCCGGATTTATATTTGCGTTATATCAATCGAGTCAACCGTACTGGCTATAGCAACTATGTCTATATAGATGGCAAGACGCAGAATGGTGGTGCGGCTACCATCACCACCTGGCGCAACGGGCAATCTGGCGATCCAGACCGGTATGTCGCCATGAATTGTACGAGTGGGACAACATGCTATATCTACCCTTCCGGTTCATTGGTGCCCACCAATGACATTGCCTCGGAGCGCGGTCTACGTATCATGGCCCTGGATTCCGCCCAACATGCATTGCAGGCATTCGGTGAGGTCATGAATAGAAACATCAACATTCGTTATCCCGGCCGGACGGATTGTCCGACAAGTTGTACCACGGCGCGTGACTTGATCAATATCACCGCGTCGCGGGGGAATAATGGCTTCAATGTTGCCCATGAAGTCGGTCATGCCATACAAATGCAACAGTTTAACCAGGACTGGCTGCGTGATGATTGTTCGCGCAATGGCGACGGGCATAGCCTGACCTCAATTGAATACAACTCCTGTGCCACGACCGAAGGTTTTGCCGACTACGTGGGTGTCACCAGTTGGTATGAACCCAATAATGCCAGTACCGTGCCCATCGGCTGGGGCAGGGACTTTGAAGTGGCGCAACCCGAATCCAACACCTGCAGTACCAACGCAAGCATGGAATTGCAAGTTGCCAAGGCATTCTGGGATCTGGATGACTGGAATCAAGAGGCGGGTGTCGCCCCGGCCACCGGTGAAGATGATGACCTCGCCTACGGCACCACCGCCATTGCCCAAGGCTGGCGACAGTTTCCCAACGGTTCAGGCAACCGGGATAAGGGTGAGTCCGGCCGTGATGGTGTGAACATGCGCGACTATTATGCAAACAACACCGGCCGTTTCACTGCGACCCATTTCTTTGAGACGTTTATCCGGCATAACTGCCTGCAAGACCAGACGAATGATTGAATGCCTGGGGATCAGGCTTTGGTCTGATCCCTTTATTTTCCGGTATCCGGGGTGCAATTGGTGTTTATTGTGAATTCATTAGCCGACTTGACGGTAATCCCAGAGCAACAAAAACTTGGCAATAACAAAGGGTGACACAAGAGTGGTTCGATTTGTCCCAGGCTCAGGACAAATTGGGACAATTTAACCACTATCATGACGCGTTAATTATTCTTACCAATCGCCGTTCTCTCGTATTTCTTTCCATTCCAGCTAATTTTAACCACCACATCGCGCATACGTGTGGCCTTATTCATATTGTGCTGTCGTGGCACAGTGGATGCATCCAATGCAGTACCGGCAAGGCGCCGTGAATTGCGTCTATTCATCAAACGGACAGGATTTTTGGCATGCAGCTATCTCATCTTCCAGTGCGCACACTGCTGATCGGTGTCGATGATACCGATAACCTCGACAGTCGCGGCACCGGTTACCACGCGCGTTGCCTTGGTGCCCTCCTGAACGCCCAACGACTGGGACGTGTCAACGGTATCAGTCGGCACCAGTTGTTAGTCGACGACGCGATCCCCTACACCTCACACAACAGTGCCGCCTGTCTTCGCCTGGAACTTGCTGAAGGCGCGGATCAAGCTGACGTCATCGATAACTGCCGGAAATTCCTGCGCGACACATCGGCACCCGGCTCAGATGCCGGACTGTGCGTGAGTCCGTTGGCGCATGCCAACGAATCCGTGCAGTCATTTGGCAAGCGTGCCCAACGTGAAGTACTGCAACGCCGGGAAGCCGAGGAAATGGCAAAGCATGAAGGAGCATACCTGGAAGGACTGACCGGCGATCACGGTGGAGTTATCGGTGCGTTGGCAGCGGTCGGTCTGCGCGCATGGGGTGCGGATGGACGTTTTGTCTGGGTCGAAGGGATACGCGAACGAGCCGGTAAACGGATTTCGATTGCGACAGTCCTCGAAGAAACGGGAGTCGAAGGTGTCATGACGATGGCTGGAAAAGCGATCACCGATGGTACCCAAATTTTAAATCTAGGCCCGTGGCCGCGTCCGATTGCACACGAGGGTCGGGCAGTTTTACTCGTGGAGGAGAACCATGACACACAAGACAGTCAATGGCGTGTCGTCGATCGCGCCATTATCAAACGTTATTAAACAGCAGCCATTATCAGACTTGCGTAGCGGTCTCTGGATCGTCGGCCTTGGCGTGCTAGGTGTCGTGTTGCATGCCAGCATTAGAGTACCGATGCATCTGCCAGGGCACCATGGCCTGGAGTGGATGGCATTGCTGGTCTTAGCCTCCATGACACTCCCGCATCGTTGGGCGGCCACCGGCGTGGGTATTGCCGCGACAGCATTTGCCTATCTACCTGTGTGGGGATGGCACGATCCGTTGGCTCCGCTGGTCTATCTGGCCTCCGCCATGCTCTTCGATATGTTCTGCATCATGCTTCCCCGGCGGCGACTGCGCCGCACCCTGATGTTGTGCGCCGGCGGACTCGCATTTTCCGCTACAGGTTTGATCAGTTTTTTTCTCGGTCCACATGGCGCAACCGCCCACGCGGTCTGGGGACTCTGGACCTTAATGCATTTTGGCTTCGGGCTGGCGGGTGCACTGATCGGCATGCAATTAGGTGCCTGGACACAGTCGCGTCTCGAGGCACATCCCTGAATGTTCGCACGCTCACCACCGTACCCTTCACGCGCAGCGTACAGGGTAGACGCGTGCTACCTCTCTGCCTTGTCTGAAGTTAGGACGATTTTATGTCACACAATAACAATGTTTGTATCTGCTTTTCTGGAAGTCAGTCTACAACAACCAACAGTATTGTAATCAGCATCGTGATCGGGATCGGTCTGGCGATCCCGATGTGTGCCGCAGCCCAGGATGATGGAGCTTACCCCTTAGGTGAAATCGTTGTGTCCGGACCAAGCGGCGGGGCCACGGGGATTGAGACCACGCACACGATCACTCGTCATGACATACAACGTGAGGGCGCACGTACGCTTGATGAGGCCCTGCGCTTATTACCTGGTGTCAGCGTACGCATTGGTGGTGACGGCACACCGCGCATCGATATCCGGGGTTTACGTACGCGCGACGTAAGACTCCTGATCAATGGCGTGCCGGTCTATTCGACCTATGATGGCCAATTCGATCCCCGTTTGATTCCTGCCGATCAGATTGCGCAGATTCATCTCGTGACCGGCGCCAGTTCCGAACTCTATGGCGATGGCGCCATCGCAGGCGTAATCGACATTATTACCCGCAAGGGACACGGACCTGCCCATGGCAGTATCAGCGCTGAAAGCGGGCACGACAACTATCGTCGTCTGGCGGGCGATGTTTCCGGCAGCAGTGGTAATGTCTCCACCTTCGTGGCGGCCAGTCACCGTGCCCATGACAATTATTCCTTGTCCGGTGATTTTCAACCGACCACCTTGCAACCGGCCGATAAGCGTATCAACAGCGATCAGCGTTTCAACAACGTGTACGCCAATCTCCTGTATACCCCGGATACTCCGTGGCAATATGGACTCACCCTGACGCAGCTCAATGGCGAATACGGTATCCCACCCAGTACCCTGGTCGCCGCCACCGATCCCTTCGCCACCAAAGCCAAATACGAACGCATCACCGATCTGAATGGGTATAGCGCACAGGCTGTTGCCAACTATACGCCGACAGCCTCGTGGGGCATGCGCAACTGGTTATTTGTGAATGATCAGTGGCAGCAGGACAGTATCTACGACGATGCCAACTTCAATTCTTTCCTGAATCACAACAGCGCCAGCACACGCCAGGAAACCCTGACCGCGGGTGGACATGTTCAGATCGACTGGAAAGGCAGCCATCACGATCATCTCGGGCTTGCCCTCAATGCTCGCCGCGAACGCTGGATGGAAGCCGGCTTTATCCGCGATGTATCCACCGGTGGTGGGGGCGGCGGGGGCGGAGGTGGTGGTGGTGGTGGCACCAGCTATGCCCTGCGCACGGTGAACGACAACCTCCACGTGGATGTGGCCTCGCTTTCGTTGCAATATGACCTCAGACCCTGGCAGCATACCGGCGTGGTCGTGGGTGCGGGGCACCACCTGCAGCATCGCGCGGAAGGCGATTATAGTGCCGAAAGTTTCGTGGCTGGAATCTATCATGACGTCAATCACTCCACCCGGACACACTTGTCGGTGGCGCGTAAAATTCGGCTACCCTCGATCCGCCAACTCTACGATATCACCTCGGGCAATCCTGACCTGCAGCCGGAGCGTGCGATAAATTACGAAATCGGGATCAACGCTCGCTGGTCTCCGCAAACCTCGCTCAGTGCCACGGCTTACACGATGGTCGTGAAAAATTTTATCGAAAAAGACCAGGCAACGAACACCTTTGTTAATTTCGAGCAATATCGTTTTCGCGGACTGGAATTATCTGCCGGCACCCACTTCACCACGCACTGGCATCTGAAGGCGGCCTATGCCTATCTGTGGAGCCGCGATGAGTCAGCCGGCACGACACGCGAGGAACTGCAGTACCGACCAAGTTATACGGTCAGCGCCGGCCTGGCCTACAGCGCTGCGCACGGCTGGTACGGCAGCCTGACTGCACTGCGTGTTGGCCATCAATATTACTATTCGCGCACAACACCTTTACTCAAGGCGATGCTCGATCCCTATACGCGGGTCGATGCCTTGCTTGGCTATCACTTTAGCGTGCCCCTGCGTGGACTCGATACTTATCTGCGCGCGAGTAATCTGACCGACGCAAACTATGCCCAGAGTTACGGCTTCCCCCAGCCCGGACGCTCAGTCTATGCCGGGGTCCGCCTGAAATTCTAGTCATGTCACTTAATGGACCGGTCTGATGAATACGACGCACATCTATCCGCAGCTGCTATTCAGATCCTGCAGCGTATCGTGGTTCACCCGTGCGTCCCGCCTGCCTGGCTTCCTCACGATCTCGCTCATGCTGCATGGCCTGCTATTCGCGATGATCCCGGGACTGGAGTTGTCTACTGCGACGGGACAGCAAGCGATGCACCAACCAATCTACCTGACCCTGAATACTGCAGTGGCGAACAATCGCATGCCACCCAAACCACTCACCGCACAACCCCCCAGCGCCGTTACCCACCCAACAAGGCATGACTTGTTCACACCCTCTCGCCATGCGAAAAAAGTTCAGACTGGAACCCGTTTGTTATTGCATTCGAAATCGAAAAGCACATCCCACCACACAACACCAACTCGCAAGCTACGCACGACGCAACTTGCAGTCGCGGCACCCTCGCCTTCTCTGAGACAAAGTATCCCCAAACCTTCGCCCAATCCCGCAGCCGTCGCGGCACTACTTCGTCGCGCCCTGCAACAACACTTTCACTATCCGGTTATCGCGTTACAAAACAGCTGGGAAGGCAAAGTCGTGTTAGGAGTAAGCGTGACAGCCGACGGAGAGGTTAGTACTGCACAGGTCCTGAAAGAATCCGGGTTTCGTATTCTGGATCGCGCCGCCCTACATGCTGTGAATGACATCGGTCGATTACCCACAGCGTCGCCCTTGCTGGCTGGTCAGACATTGACTTTTCGCGTGCCGGTTGCCTATCGCTTACGACACTGATGTTGGTACCGCGTAGGCCTGAGAAAATCCCGCACACCGGCACTTACGCGGAATTTACCTGATTGTGAATCATGGGTGTTTGACATTCAGTAATATGATATTGCCATTCCAGTGAGAATTCGTTTCGCCTGTTCCATGCGAACATTGCACTGTAGACCATGTCTGGTCATGCAGATTCAACTCCAATTTCGCCTGGGCCTGATTGAAGTCATGGCTGAGCCGAGGGAAACGAATAAGCGGTAGTTGCATGAGATATTGTGATGCAACAGTCCCATGCCACACCGGCATATCACTGTCCTTTAATCGTAGTGTCGTTGGCCAGAGTCGCAAAATTAACTGTTTATTTGCATCGCCTTTTTGCGCATATCGATGGATGAGCACTAAAGATTCAGCCCGGCCATCGTGCAATTGTGGCAGGACCGGAAGCTGGCTTAATGCAGGTTTTGGTAGCAGCCAGGATAAGGCAGTATGCAGATTCAGCTTCGGTGGTTGTTCCCAACCGTGTGAAAGCAGAATTTGTCGAATCGATTTCAAATCACCAGCCCATTGCACGTTCAATGGCTGTTCTTTCTCACCATGCAAATCCACCCGCCATATCGCTATCGCCGTGCAGGCTTTTGTCTGCCAATCCGTTTCAGAGATTTGTGTCACAGGATGACGAATAGCATAGCGTTCAATATCGTTGCCTAATTGCCTGGATATATGCCAGCTGGCAGCACTGACCAGAACGCATATCGCCAATACAAGTAAACCGTAACTGTGACCATGTGTCGGCTGGTGTCGTTGTCGTGCAATCGAGATTAGCGCAACCCCCGTGGTCCCCAGGGCCAGGCCCGCCGTGACGTCAGCCAGCCAATGCGCTCCCAGATACAGACGGGAAAACGCAATGGCAATAATCAACAGTATGGCGCTCGCATAGACGACCCAACGCCAACGCGACCCCATTGACGATGCAGTGTAAACCGCCAGTAGTCCATAAATCACGGTACTCATGGTGGCATGGCCGCTTGGAAAACTGTAAAAATCCGCCCCGGAATACAGCGATACCGGTCGCGGGATCTTGAGCATCAGTTTAATGATCATGACCGCAACGAGTCCGTAGCCCAGCGCACCGGACCAGTAAAACAGATCACGCCATGAACGTCGCCAGAACAAGTAAAGCAGGACAGACACAGCAAGCGGTAAGGTTACGGCTGCATCACCGAGTTCCGTGATACCGATCATAATCACATCACCCAACGGCGTTCGTAACTGTTGTAAAAAATGAAAAATCGCCTGGCCTGCATACACCAAGGGGTCTTGGTCAAGGACATCTTCTAATACCCCGAGGAATAACCACGTCGAGGCAATGAGCATCCCTAACCAGATGATGAGCGCTCCCGCTGGCGGGCGTGCCGGGTCGAACAGATCGGTAATCAGCCATCGCAATCGGGGATAAGCAATCAGCCACTTCGCATTCGGGACGTGACTGACCCAGGCGACCACGCGGGGCCGTAATTTTCGGTAACTGAAGTGTACAAACCAGATAATCATCCAGGCGGTGACCGCGAAGATTGCAAGGACGAGTGACAAGCGCGTGGCCACCTGACTGGCGATGACAAGAGAGGCTCCGACCGCCATTCCAACCAGGAGATGTGTGGGCGCCCAGGCTAGAGCGGAAATGACATTATTCAGATAAAACCGCAGCGGTGACATACCGAGCATGCCGGCAATGACCGGGATAATTGGCCGCACTGGCCCAACGAAACGGGCTAACACAATGCTCTTGCCGCCATGGCGCCGGAAGAACTCGGTGCCCCGTGTGAGCCATTGGGAATGACGGCGTAGTATTCTGGACCCGCTTAGCTTTTCTCGATAGTGATGACCAAGCCAGTAACTGATGCCATCCCCTAATACAGCGCCACCTACCGCCCATGCAAAAATACTCCAGAAATCCACCAGACCAGCACCCACCAGCACGCCAGCCGCGACCATCAGGGCCGCACCAGGCACCAGTAAACCAACAAACGCCAGGGCTTCGCTACATGCAATCACACCTACTATGAAACCAGTAAGATGTGGATGCGCGCTTACCCATTGCATCAAGTAGCCGATCAAACTGTCCATTTTGCCCGTTCTTTTGAAAACTTGTTATTCTTATTAAAATAGTTTTTTTGGATCCATGCAAAGATAAATCATTTTATATGCTTTTCCGCTAAATCTGCATTGGGTAGACAGGCACTATTTCTGCCTTGACAAGCGTTGGTTTGCTCGCCCAAAAATCCGTTCGAAGCTATGGCCGTAAATGCCCTTCTCCTTTATCTGATTTACGATGAAGTGTTAGCGCCAAAAAAAACTCGAGGCTGTTTCGAGCCTCGAGTACAAGAAGGGCGACAATCATCACAATACGCCCCAGGGAGATAGATAACTAAAACATGTCCTTACCGGCCGGGTTATTCCTCACTGCTCATAAATCCCAACAGATGCAACAGACTGGTAAATAAATTGAATATCGCGACATACAAAGTAACGGTTGCCATGATGTAATTGGTCTCGCCGCCGTGGATGATATTGCTGGTTTCATACAGGATCAGCCCCGCCATCAGTAACACGAACATGGCGGACACGGCCAAAGACAGGCCAGGCATCTCGAAAAACATTGCGCCCAGTCCGGCAAGAAAACCCACAATGATGCCAACAGTCAAAAACGCGCCGATGAAACTGAAATCTTTCTTGGTCGTCAGCGCATAACCCGAAAGGCCGAGGAACAACACACCGGTTGCCAGGAACGCGGTCATGACGACCTGGCCGCCGTTGGGCAAACTCAGATAAGCGCTAAGGATGGGACCGAGGGTGTATCCCATGAAGCCAGTGAGCGCAAACACGAATGCCAGTCCCAGACCGCTGTTGCGAAACTTGGTCGTCGCAAACAACAGCCCAAAGTAACCGACCAGCGTAATCACTACCCCGGGATGTGGCAGCTTGAGAGCCATGGTGATACCCGCGGTCAGCGCACTGAACAGCAAGGTCATGGATAACAGGGCATACGTATTGCGTAACACCTTGTTGCTTTCCAGCACACTCGCCGGCGCGGTGGCCACCTGTGTCATTGATTTGATATTCATCGAGATCTCTCCTTTGTCATCTTCGTCTTTACGTTACTGGCTACCCAGTAAAACGAGCCGTCTGGCTTTGTGCGGGACAAACAGTTTCCGCTTTTTGAAAAACTGTCGCTTCAGGCAGCGATTGACCGTACGCCCAGCGCGATGAATGGCGCGCTCGATCGCGACATATAAATCCCTTTCGGTCTCGTCGACAACAATATCCTGTAAGCGTGGTAAGCTGATCTGGATCTGACAGCGTTTATCAACGCGGTCACGCGAACCCCTGACTTCGGACAAGCGCACGGCAATGCGGCGGATTTGTTCGTAGCGGCTGCTTAACGCGAAATTGATGTTTCGCTCGACATAATCGACCAGGGCTTCGGTCAGTGGAAAATCACGTGCCTGTATTTGAATCTGCATGATCGTTCTCCTCATAGGTTTTCCGATGCTGCCGAGAACTAACATAAGGGCATTCAACCATTTACAAAAGTCGAATATTTTTGATATATACTTCGAATAATTCGAATTATTAGGCAGGCATGATCAACTACAAACATTTGCACTATTTCTGGATGGTGGCGAAAGAAGGCGGGATTATGCGCGCCAGCGAGCGCCTGCACCTGACCCCGCAGACCATCAGTGGCCAGATCAGCATGTTGGAAGATCAGCTGGGGGAACCGCTGTTTAATAAAGTGGGACGCCAGTTGGAGCTGACCGAAACCGGGCGGCTGGTACTCAGCTACGCGGAGGACATTTTTGCCCTGGGTGGCGAGCTCGAAGCGGTATTGCGCAACCTGCCCCCCGAACGGCCCATGGTGTTCCGGGTGGGAGTCGCGGATGTCGTCCCTAAAACCATCACCGCCCGCTTACTGGCGCCGGCGCTGGAATTGAATGCACAAGTGCGCCTGATCTGTAAGGAAAACGATCTCGATAGCTTACTCGGTGAACTGGCCTTACATCGCCTGGACCTGGTGATCGCGGATGCCCCCATCCCGGCCCGGTTGAACGTGACCGGCTATAACCATAACCTGGGCAATTCGGGCATCAGCTTTCTGGCCACGCAGGCCCTGGCCAAACCCTTGCGCAAAAAGTTTCCCCAGAGTCTGCATGGCGCGCCCCTGTTGATCCCCAGTGATATCAACCTGCTGCAGTCCGCCCTATTGAAATGGCTGGAGGAGTTACACATCCAGCCACGCATCGTGGGCGAATTCGATGACAGCGCCTTGATGAGAGCCTTTGGCCAGGCAGGCATGGGGGTTTTCATTGCACCCACGGTCATCGCCAAGGAAATTGCGCGCCAGATTGGCGGTGCCATTATCGGCAGCACGGAGGCCGTACGCGAAACCTATTATGCGATTTCCACAGAACGACGCATTTCCCATCCAGCAGTTGCCGCCATCACGCAGACCGCACGTGACTGGTTGGTCTGAATCGTTGCCGCAAGTCAGGTCTGAACCGATAAGCTGAATCAGAAGAAAATGCAATGCACACCTAGCGTTGACTTAATGAATATCTGAAAACTGGTATTTAAAATACACCGTTTCTTTTGGCTTTCCCGGTTTTTTCCCGAAGTTAAATTTTCTGACTTCAGCCAGCATATTCCTGTTAAAGATTTTAAATTGATCGATAACTTTTTTTTGCAGGTAGGCAGAGTCAAAATTGGACGCTTCGATATGACTATGGGACACGCTACCATCAGGTTCTATTGTTATCTTGAACAACATCCAGGTGCCATTTAATTGTGGGTTCTTGCGCAATTCCGCTATATAAATCGCATTTAATCTTTTCGTATTCTTTTTAAATATTGCCTGGATTTCCTGGTCAGTGCGTATTACCCTTTTTGGCAGGTCACTCACTACTTTACTGAATAGTCCATTCCCAAGTTTGCCGGCAAGCTGAATTCTCTCGTTGTCCGTTTTCTTCTGTACCTTCCCCCTTTTTATCGGGTAATCCCGGCCATAGAACTTGATTGGCGTGCCGGCATAAAAAACAGGGGGTGCATATATAGACATGATGGCGCGTTTTTCATGTATAACGTTCCCACCTGAGTCCAGTACCGAAATCTTTATTTTGTAGGTGGCCGAAACGTCACTCGTTACCTTTATATCAAAACGATCGGACTCGCCCGGTTTGAGTTCGTGTGAGACGGGCAGATAGATTGTATGGCCACTTGTCCCTGCCGCCAGGGCGACATCATAGATACGACTGGCCTTTGAATAAGCTGATGGTCCTTTAGGCTTTTTACTTACCGGTTTTGGTGGTGGGACATAGCTCACATTTGAAACGAATCTAAACGCTTTTTTTTTGTGTTCGGAGGTGAAATAAGACAATACGCCGTACAGGCAAACCGAAACGTATTCGCAGTCTTCGCGATAATATTGCTGTTTACCACAGGAGGGCGTTGTGTCTATTACCTTGCCCACCATGGCTTCTGTCTCGATTTTGGACGTTAGTTTTGCCAGCTTCATATGTTCGACGACAGGGATATTTTTGATCGACTCGACCCGATAGGCCTCGTTACTCATGCATACATATGAAGGGGCTATGCCCAGGTACAGGTCCGGATTCAAGCCATCGCTCCAGCCAATATTGCCGATAAACAGTTCACCGCGATTATTTCCATGCACAACCGGGACAGGCTCACGATCGGGTACACTGGATTCCACTTCAAATTTCACTTCACTCACCAGCAAAACCCTGTCCGTATTATTTGCAAGCTTGTAGGTCAGATATGGACTATTGACCACCTTGAGATCCGGATCTGAATCTCTGACAACGAGCCCCTCTTTTACTTGACGTAAATAACCCGAAGGACTGACATGTAGCACATCACCAACATAACTGTAATGATAATGAACAAACCCACCCTGACCTTCCAGTCCCTTGAATTCATCACTTTGTACTTCCTGGTCCTGGTAATAATTCGCGACCGCCAGGCTGACCTCAGGGTTGATGACTTTCTTTGCTTTCAGTGTGGACAGGATAACAATCAATACAATCGTCAGGCAGATGATGGCGAGACCCGCTAAAATATACTTTCGAGTTAGTGATCTTAGCCACTGCTCTGCAGTCAGGCCTGTTTGCACCCTGACAGCACCCATCTCCATTTCCAGTGCCTTGAGTCGATCTTTTTCCGGCAGCTTGTCGAGTGAAGTCAGTAGATTTTTATTACGCTTTACTTTCCAGGCTATGATCCCCCAGCACAGGACAATAGCTAAATAGGCGATAAGGGCAAGCGGGCTGGAGGCAACACTTGGTAATGCATCTTTGGCAAAAATAAATAATTCGCTCATTTTAAATTGTATGTCCTTATATATTTATCTTCGGCAGGCAGATCAGGTTTACTAGTCTTAATTGTCGGTCACTTGCCAAGCTGGTTTTTAGTTTGTCTTTTTACTATTTATTTTTTTAGCATCAAGTCTCACGTCACTTATTACCCTAAATTTTACGTGGCATACGGCGACAATTCCATAATATATAGTATCATCACCTGCTCAAATTGGTATGTTTGCGGTACACTGCGCACACCACCACAGATCGACCGCCGTCACGCCGCAATTGAATCGCGTGAAACCCTGCACGCGATGTCTGTTTGAGCGTTCACTTTAATACAGGGTGTACGGTAAGCGCGTTCCGCTGGATTTTCACCCTAATCTAAACAGATTCCTTGAATACAATAGAATATTCTGCCTACGTTTTTACTCTGACTCCAAATATTCTTCGACCCCAAATATTTGATCCAAAATATTCTTCACTTGTCGTGTCACATCACGTTACCAGGCTGGCCATTCATAGGGAGGCAATGTTTTACCCAGTTTCAGATACATCAAACTCTGTCCGTGTGCATAGCGAAATATGGGTTTCGCTCCCTAACCCGGCGCCATCAGTACGGCGACTTTCCGGATACGTTTGTTGCAAACAATTTGCGTAGCGAATTCCTGTTGATAATCATGCCAGTCCATGCTGACTCGCCTTCACACTATGCTTACATAAATGATTCCGATTTTTGATAATAACTGTTAATGCGCATTATATGGCAGGATCGTTAACCCGACTTTACCAAGCACATCCGGGTGCGGTAAGACAATCTCCCCAGGCAGCGGTACCATCAAAAACCCCTGGCGCGTTAATCCCCCTGCCCTGGCAAACGCCGCAAGTCGACACAGAAATCTGAGATGGCAGATGGCGGCGGTGTTTTGGCCTGCGCATGATCACTGACCGTGATGACCCGGGTAGTAAAACGCTCTCTGCGCCGTCGTTCGGCTTCTGCCATGTCTACGGGCAATCCAGTATAGGCCAGTCCCTGCGGTTGCCACTCATGATAGGTGACCTCCAGGGCCTCGTTCAAACCGCGATGGGCAAGGATGAACCTAAGACGATTGCGCGCGGCGATGCCCGGGTGTAAACCAATGATCGGCTGGAAATTGCGATAACGTATTGCACTGACCTTGATCGGACCATGTTGATCCTGTTCTTCGTGTAATGGGATACGATAACCGTCCACCCACACCTCCCAGCCGTCGAGTTGCAGCGGATTGTGTGTTTCCATACCCAGCGTGATTTGCAAACGAGTGGTACTGGCATCAATCATTCGGGAACCCCCGCGTTCCTGTGAAGCTACATCGCCCACCAGGGGCCAGAACTCTACCGCCTGTTGCAATTCAATATAGCAATCATGAAACACGGCCTTGTCGATAGAACGCACCGGTTCCGCCAGCAAGAGTGATTGCAAGGTGTCATGCAAGGGCAACGCCGACTGCACCAGCTCGTGAAACACGGCATGCAAATCCTTTTGTAGATAAAACGGTAAGGCATATTTGTTATGCAGATCCGTATCGTGATCCACCAGTTCACTGACCTTGTCTTCACGGCTGAGCATGGCCACGATGCTGCGCAACAGCACCGCAATCGCGGTGGCGCACTCCGCGCTGCGTGACATGCGAAAGGCGCGGAACTCCACCAGACCCAGGCAGCCGCGGCCCGGTAAATAGGGATTCCAGAGTTTTTCGATATTCAGTTCACTGCGATGGGGATTCCCTGAGGGGTCCACCAAAAATGGACTCAGACTGCGCCAGATGAATTCCGCCGAGGGGTTTTCTATTTTTTCCAGTTGTTCCAGGGCAATCGCCAGTTCGCGAAATGCATCGCGCTGGCCTTCGTCCACACGCGGTGACTGACTGGAACTGCCGATGGACGGTGGTGCAAACCAGTAGGACAACGCGGGATGAGCATTGAAGTAACGGATCAAGCGCGGTAACAAATGCGGGAATTGAATAAACGGACTGCGCAACGGTTCCGTACCACCGAGAGTAAACTGGCCACCGCCACCAGAATCCGACACCACACCGTTGTAATGCAGACGATAAGGCAACAGGTCGACATTTTTCGCCATGCCATAGAACAATTCACAACGGGCAAAAAAACACTCGGCGTCAGGTTCCGGTGCCTGATTGATTTCAATCACCGCGGGATCGGGCGTGATGGTGGTCCAGGCGATACTGGCATCCACCGGCGGTGGAAAACCCTGCATGACTAAAGCCGGCATCGCGGTTTGCTTCGTCGCCTGCGTGATCGCCTGCAACAATTGCAGAAACAGCGGTACCGTCGGCAAGGCCGGTAATTCGATCAGCACGCCCACGTCGTCTGGCTGATTTGCCTCTGCCGCGAACGTATCGAGACACAGTAAAAAGTCACCGGCTTGGGCCAGCCCATCCACCAGGCCATCCAGGGGTATTTGTTGATCGTGTACCGAAGTACGGGCCAGCGCCGGTTTGGCATCCAGATCCGCGTAAGCCGGCTGGCCATCCACGCGAAACAACAGCCGGTAAGCTAAATCCTGTTTGACACAAAAACGCGTTGACTGCCAGCCCTGCGCCTGCAATGCGCTGTGCAATGCCTGCCAGAAAGAGTGAAGATCAATGGCGTGTCCAGTTGCCGCGTGTGCCTGGACAAACGGATCGGGAGGACCCTCCCAGCTGAACTGTTGCTGACGCGCCTGGTAATACCCAATACTCCAACGCGGTCTGTCTTCGCCAGCGTATTGCCGTCCCAGGGTATGCAGCACCACACCGCCGGGTTGACGTTCGCAGACCTGCGCTAACAATTGATAGGCATAATCCAGTTTTTCAGGCCCCAAGGCCTCCGACAACCATTGCGGTGTTTCGGCAAATCGCCGAGTAAACGTCGGCTCCATGCCGACCCAGACATCGACCCCGGTGGCTCTGATCAAATCATCCTGGGCTTTGATAATCTGTTTAAATTCTGTACCTTCCATGTCTCCGTCCAGACTGCCACCAGATTCCTGTATGGCGGTTAAGATACGAATCTTACAAAAGAGTATACGCTTTTCGTCCGCCAGACTGGCAATTAAACCATTGCCGGTTATGCTTAAGACACGATCTGGATTGCGTCCGGCGCCAGGCCGTGCAGTTGACAATGCACCAAAATAAAGCTGGTAGAGTCCCATGCGACGTATTGAGATTACACACAACACACGGTATGAATACGCCGAACCGGTGGCCTTTAACACGCACAAACTGCATATCCGACCGCGTGAAGGTCATGACGTGCGTATCGAATCGTCACAACTCACGATCTCGCCCACTTACCAGATCCGCTGGGAGCGGGATATCTATAGCAACTCACTTGCCCTGGTCGACTTCCTCGATAAAAGCGAGGCCCTCGATATCACCAGCAATGTCGTCGTACAACATTATGGTGCACAACCGCTGGATTTTGGCATGGAAGAATCCGCGCAGTCCTATCCGTTTCATTATAACCCGATGGAACAGGTTGACTTGATCCCGTACCAGATGGCGGTGTTTCCGCGTGACTATCAAGTGGTGCAGAAGTGGATGGAAAAAATTTACAAGCCCGGCAAGTTAGTCAGCACGATCAACCTGATCGAGACCCTGAATAAAACCATCGTGTCTGATTTTGAATACACCGTGCGCGAAGAGCCCGGGGTGCAATCACCACTTCAGACCATGACCAAGGGTTCAGGCTCCTGCCGCGATCTGGCGGCCTTGTTCATCGAGTCCTGCCGCGTGCTCGGTCTGGCGGCACGTTTCGTCAGTGGTTATCTGTTACAGGCCGGAGCAAACACGACCGATCATCACGGCCACACGCATGCCTGGTCTGAAGTGTATTTACCCGGTTCCGGTTGGTGGGGGTTCGACGCCACCAGTGGGTTGTTGGTGGCCGAGGATCATATCGCCGTCGCACATCACCGCCACCCGGAAGCCATCCCGCCGGTGTCGGGTTCCTACATCGGCAGGCCCGAACCACTACCCAACATGCATGTCAGCGTCGATGTGAAAATGCTGTAGTCGTGATCAGCACCGTATTTTAGGTTAACGGTTTGACCGTACACCGTTCCCTAGCGAACCCACCCGGTGAGACACTGGCCACCACTATATATACGTCGTCATATATGTCGTCACGTGAGGCTTCCCTTTTAGCACAATATGGCAAGAATGGCCCGTATTTTTATATGGACAAGCCTCAAACAAACAGCGCATTGTGCAGCCATTTCATTGCTACTAAAAAGGCAGCCCCGTTCTGTAGGACAGTGAGCAGGCCCAATCTTAAGGTCGTGGCAATAAACGAAACGACCGGTACTCGATAGAGCGATGGCCTGGATGATTAGTATGGCGATTAGGTGATATGTATCTGAGGGTTTTGGTCATCAGTCAGCGTATGGACCGGAAAGGCAAGAACAAATCTTTCGCTGACCCGGGAGGTTGCAGGATGGCCGCCACCATGGCGATAAACCCTGCCGGGTCCCTCTCTGCCAGTCCGATCCTGTCTACATACTCATGAAGGAAATCTTCGACCATGAAATAAATCATATCCAGACCGTGCATGCTGCGTAGTTTCTGCCACAGCTTAGGTGCACGACTATGAAGCCGGTGACTGGCATCGGATGCAATCTCTAACAAACCTTGTGTCTTCAACAAGAACACTAAAACCCCTGCGAGGCCCTTGGCATTTTTTCCCTGGGCTAATAGTTTAATATTCCTATACCGGCGTGTTG
>JBECKZ010000090.1:0-4379 GCA_040235555.1 Thiohalomonadales bacterium
GGTATACACAACCGGTATCAATGATTATCCGATTCTCCATCGGTGCTATTACGGTACTTCAGCCACCAGCCAAGACGATGCAAAACGTGGTCAGTGCTGATTGATATATTCACGCATTTTGGTCTCGCCTAATTTTTTGCCTGCTTTACCCAATTCCCGGTTGATAGTAGGCAACTCAGTTTTCATTTCAGCATAGGCGTCGCTCTGTACGAACTTCATGATCTTGGTCAGCTCATCAGCATTGAACTGTTTTAATATCTCACGATTCGAGCGTTTTTTTGCTTTGCCCTTGACAGCATTGGCAATGGTAACTTTAAAAAAGTGATTGCCGGTGGGGCTTTCAGCGAAGTTTGCCAATCCGGCAAGACTTTTTTGACTCAGGTGGCGGGCATAGACTTTTGCCGCAATGTCTTCGAAATCAGCCGGGGTAACGTCAGCAAATGCACGATGAGCCAACTCGACATATCCGGCAGGTTTACCATCTAGTGCGCGGTTAAAACCAGCCATGGCCAGTTCTCCTGCGCCCCAACTATGCAGAAAGCGCTTGGCGTCGGCAAGGCGTATCGGATCCGGCTGTTGTGGCGGTGTGGCACAGGATAACATTAGCGTAGACAGAAAAAAAACAATAAAAAATCGAGAGAAATATTTTGACACGTTAAGACCCTCTAGTGATAAATATAAAAATTATGAACGCACAATAGTATTTAACGTTATAAATTCGACTGCCAATGAATCGCCGGATTCCCCGAAAAAAATACCTGTAAACGCATTGCGACAAAACGCATGCGCTTTGAGGTGAGGTTTTGCGTAAGTCCCCCTTGCAAGTGCCTGTGGTAATAATCCAGTCGTGCACTGCGTGACTTTAAGTATTGCACAAAATCATCACATTTTCAGGTCCCATATGTATACGAAAATGTGACGCTTGTTGCGCCATCGTATTACGGCACACTGACACAGACCATGTCTGTCAACCCGACCTATAGATACCTTGTACGCCTAGAGCATGTATTTGAATTGGTGGAAAACTGATTGAATTCAATCTATTAGACACGGTTAATTCGAATCCTGGTAAAAATATCAGCTGGCCAACATCGAATTCATAATGATTTACGAAATATAATCGGGTTCTCGCCAGTTCCCTGGTGTCTATGTTTGAACCAGCGTGTATGCTGATTTGACAAATGAACTGATTAGATTTCCTATACTCCATAAGTAGATGCAGTGTGCGCGATTGAGTGATGCGCGCTAAGCAATGAATTCTGCACAGGTTGTGCGTTCCGATGGTTTCTCGAGAAAAACAGCAACGAGGAGACAAAGTGCGTATTAATACCGGCTTCTTGATGTATGTTTCATTTTACATCGCTCAGCATGGGATCGTGCCGATACAGATATCGGAGTCATAAATGCGGATCGGTTGGTTCGCCTTATTTCTTACAGTATTCCTCTCGTTGTACGGTGGAATGCATTACTATATTTATAAAAAAATCTCACCTCTACTACCTTCAGCCCATGCTTTTGTAGCGTGGTTATTCGTTTTACTGGTGATATCGCCTATCCTCATCCAGCTGCTAATCAATGCAAACTGGATCAGCGTCGCACGCGTGGTTGCTGGCGTTGGCTATACTTGGATGGGTTTTGCTTTATTGTTTTTTTCCTTTGCACTGATAAATGATGCGATGCGCGGTACTCTCTGGCTGATCGGAAAAGTTGCGTATCATGGTAAAATTTTGTTACCTGTGTTGTCCTCTCCACAAGTCACCGTGGCAATTATGGCAGTAGCATTGATTGCGTCTGGCTACGGTGTATTCGCGGCTGCAAAAGTCAATATCAGCCGCATCAGTTTCCCTACGTCTAAATTTCCGCCAGACCAGGCGGTGTTTCGAATCGTCCAGATCACTGATTTGCATCTGGGCCTGCTGACCAGCGAAGCACGTATCCGGCGCATGGTCTCATCGATAAACGCCTTACACCCCGATCTTATCGTCTCAACCGGTGATCTTGTTGACATGCAGGCTAATCATATCAGCAAGTTTGTCCCAATCTTGCGTAAGTTGCATGCCACACACGGCCTGTATGCTGTCACCGGCAACCATGAAGCGATCGCTGGCCTCGATGGTGCACTTGCATTTACTCGGGACGCTGGGTTCACCTTGTTGTCCAGTGATGGTAGGCAAATCGATAACCTGGTGAATATTGTCGGCGTGGATGATCCCTCGGTGATTCGTGAGGCCAAGCATCCATATCCGCCCGAGGCCAGCGTATTGCATGAATTCAACAATGCCCATGTAACAATTTTGTTAAAGCATCAACCGGTTGTTGACAAGGCGTCGGTGCCATATTTTGATTTGCAGTTATCCGGGCACGTCCATGGCGGACAAATCTTTCCATTCGGCCTGCTTACCAGACTGTCCTACCGAGTACCCATGAATTTGTCTCAGGTTGCCCCTGCAACCTGGTTATATGTGAGCTATGGCAGCGGTACCTGGGGGCCGCCAATTCGCTTTCTGGCGCCACCGGAAATCTCAGTCATTGACATTGTTCCTGCCAGGACGGGAAGTTCCTGATTGTACCAGACTGGCATCGGGCTGAAGGTGTGCAGCAATTATTCATAATTGATTCTGGTAAATAGTAAATACGGTCTCGATTACTCTTTATAAGAAAATCTGAGTAGCTGGTTGACTGGCATAGTGTCTGGGCGGTGGTCCTACTTTACTATGACGGACTCACGCGTTGAACCACAGTCCGGACAACGCCAGCTCTCAGGCAGATCATTGGCGCTGTTCCAGTCGGGGTTAAGGTCATGTGGATCAAATAGGTAGTAACATGCATTGCACATCAATGAGGCTTTGCTTTCGGCCTCATCAACCGCGATTTTGCGCTGCTGCACAGGCGCAGTGGCAACTGTGACCTTATCTCCTTCGCGAAGTTCGCCATCCTGTGCCACGGTCAGGTAAATGCCAAGGTCTTTGTGTCCGAACTCCCTGCGTAGTTTTCCAGGTACATTGCGGTCACGTTCGCCGGTGTCCGGATTGACATTTGTTGCCGCACAACGACCATTGCGCTGCATCACCTTCATGACCACCTCTCCCAGTTTGATGCGCTGACCAACCCATTCCAATTCACTGAACGGTTCGGCTCCATCGATATAAACATTTGCGCGAAAACGTAAAGGATCGAGAGATTCGCCCCAGCGCTTTTCCAGTTCGCGCAGACTGGCGAGATTGATCATCGATACGTACTTGACCGCCTTGTCTGTAAACATGTGGTCTGGGGCTTCCAGCAAGCGGGGTTGCTGAGCTAACGGCGTGGGCATGAAATTCTGGAAAAACGTTTCCAATGCAGCGCGACCCTGCGACGTGCCGAGAGCAAAAGTGTAGTTGGTGGTGTCCGGAGCGCGGATGTACAGGGTATTTTCCGCTTCTGAATATCGTGTCTCCAGTATCGCCAGTTTTTCGTGGACCATCAGCATCAGGAAATTTGCCTTGGCCAGCCAGGCCGGTGCAGATGGGTCGAAATCTGCACCACTACGTAACAGGGCAAATTTGCGATCGAGGGGAAAGCCTTCGTCTCTCTGCACTGTAACTGCTTTCAGTCGCTCGGGGCTCAGGCCCTTAACGGGATAGCGATACAGACTAACAATGTTCATGAGATAACAGCCTGTAATGGAATCTGATTCTAGTGTACGGAAAACCATTGGTTTGTCAAAAAATGCCATGACAAGCTAACCACCGTATCAAACCTAATCATAAAAACGCACTAAATTGGAACACTAAAACCCATTCTGATATGGCATATGAACTATTTTGGATAAAGCAAACGTAATGGCAAGCTTCAGTAACTGGCCTGTGTTTATGAGACGGACTACAAATTATTTCCAACAGACCATGTTCCAAAGATATAACTGAAGCAGACCTGATAAACTCGAATTTGTCTGTATCGCCACTGCGACAGTTGAATGGCGGGTTTTTATCTGCCAGTTCACAATATTCCTGTAGTAGATAATTTTATATTTTGTCGGCTGGAACAAACCGGATCCAAACATGTCATATCTGGCGTGTTACAGATTCAGTTGTCCCTGAGTTAGAAAATGTTTATTCCAATTCTGCTTATAACCGCGATACTCGTCTTTACATACTTCGAAGCAACCCATAGCTGATTAATTTCGGGTGAGAGTGGCATTTTGTTGTTACTGCTTGAGGATAATTTCTGAAAAGTATAATCAGGCAGAGTCTGAGGTGGGGCAGCGGCAAATATCACACCGGCATCCCGGCTTATGTTTAGCCACTGAAATGATTTACGCTGGAAGCGCTTTTTTAAACGGCCTGCAACAGCATCTTCATACTATACTGCCGGGAGGTTGCTGCAGCTTACCTGGCGTT
>JBECKZ010000005.1:0-15263 GCA_040235555.1 Thiohalomonadales bacterium
ATATACTGGTAATTACATCTAAGTAATGCGGTTGAATGACCAGTCGAAAATGTAAGGAGGCGTGTTATGAAACGACAACCAAACATTGGCAAGGTGGATGCAGTGATACGTTACATTGTGGGAATAGTATTATTGCTTATGGTTGTCCTGACAGAAGGTCCATGGCGTTGGTTAGGACTGATAGGCATCATCCCGATAGTGACGGCCGCAGTAAGTTTCTGTCCGCTGTGGCGCCTGTTTGGCATCACGACACGGGAACATAAACACAGCCCGGAATCACACGCACACTGAGCTAGAACTTGATCTGCGTGGTGCTCGATCAGGTATGCGGGCACCACCAGACTTATTACCCACAATAAAACTACCATCCCATTCTAACTACATGATATGAAAGGCTTATCTTCACCACTATGGGTGGAGATTCTTGTTTGCGCCAGTAACATATAAATGGCAGACAATTAAAGCGGCGCCTGTCAGCGCCGATACCACATAACAGGAATTTGCCATAAATCCTTTGAATATGAGTGGCTTGCGCGGGGCGTTGCGTAGCAATGTTTTTCTCTAACTTTGCAGTTCGTGCATACCTCCAGAGTATTCATGGAACACACAGCTGTCTCTTGAATTTATGAATTCTGAATTAGAATCCCTGCAGAACCTTGCAATTCCCGGTAACAAAGAGCAGGGCATGGGCAATCTGGAATTTATGCACACTGAACGATGACTTATTCTTATTGCAATTTCTGAGGAAGACATGAGTTTGAAAAAGCACGTATCGAGTGACGCAAAGACTGTCACTATTACCATCGATGGTATGTTTGATTGGTCGTTGCAGGGGGATTTTCGCAAAGCCTATGAAGTGAGCGGGGAACTGGTCCACTATGTTATAGACTTGCGAAATACGGATTACATGGATAGTTCTGCATTCGGTATGTTGCTGGTATTTAAGGATTATGTTGGTGGTGAGAATGCAAATATTTCAATTATCAATGCCAGCGAAGATTTGAAAAAATCCTTCTCCATACTGCAATTTGACCAGTTGTTTAATGTGAGCTGATAGCAGCCAGTCATGAATTGGTAAGATAAGATATTAACGCGGGAGAAAGGTCCCGCGTTTTGATTTTTGAGGGCCAAGAAGTACAAGGGCGTTTCTGTCTGATGTGCTTGCAATCGACAACATTGGCTCTGCAGTGCAGTGACCCAAACGATCTACTGACCAGTATTGCGCAGACCCTGAGGGAATTGTAGAAACAGCGCAAGTACAGGCAGGTTATTTTTCTGGCTCACCAAAGTCTGATATATCCCTTGCTGGATAAGCCTGTGGTTCCAGGCATCTATCTGAGGCCAGACGGGTTTTATGCGCTGCACGGCGATACTGTCTAGCCTTCATACTTCGTGTATAGTTGGGCGGTTTGAAACTCAATAGCCAAAAACATATGCATCCCCTTCGTCGCTTGTTTCAATATGCCGGGAAATATCGCAGCAAGGTTGTGATTGCCTCCGTATATTCAATCCTCAACAAACTGTTTGATGTGCTGCCTGAGGTACTGATTGGTGTGGCAGTCGATGTCGTGGTGAACAAGAAGGCATCATTTGTCGCACGGCTCGGCGTGTCAGATCCAAAGCAGCAACTGATTCTGCTGGCTATGCTCACAGTTGTCATCTGGATTGGCGAATCTGTATTTGAATATCTTTATAGCGTCAAGTGGCGCAATCTGGCACAGGATCTCCAGCACGATATGCGTATGGAGGCATATCGCCATGTGCAAAAACTCGAAATGAGTTATTTCGAACGCAATCGTACCGGAAACTTGCTGGCCATTCTCAATGAAGATATTAACCAGATGGAACGCTTTCTCAATGGTGGTGCAAATGATCTGATCCAGGTATTTTTTGGCTCAATGATGGTCGGTGCCGTATTTTTCATGTTGACCAGCAAACTGGCCTTTCTTGCACTCGTCCCCGTGCCATTTATCCTCTATGGTGCTTTCTGGTTTCAGACCCGTCTGGCACCACGCTATAGTGCCATGCGTGAAGCTGCCGGCGCACTGGCAACGCGGCTCAATAATAATCTTACCGGCATTGCGACAGTAAAGGCCTATACGGCTGAGGAGTATGAAGCAGAGCATATCCGCGTTGGTTCAGATGCCTATCGGGTACGTAACAGCGAGGCGATACGCTGGTCTGCAGCGATCACACCGGTGATTCGCATGGCCATCCTGGCCGGTTTTACCGTGACCTTGTTATATGGTGGTTTCCTTACGCTCAATGGTGGTATTGGGGTTGGCAGTTATTCGGTACTTGTGTATTTAACCCAGCGCCTGTTGTGGCCGATGACGCGCCTGGCGGATATGACTGATCTTTATCAGCGCTCCATGGCATCGATTCAACGCGTAATGGATTTATTGCAAACGCCGATGTTGATCAGTTATGAAGGCAAGCCATTACCTATCAATACAGTTCGTGGCGAACTAGTTTTCGATCATGTGACATTTCACTACGATGAGGGGCACGCACCTGCCATCGATGACATCAGTGTGATAATACCGGCGGGGGAGAACGTGGCCTTCGTTGGCAGCACGGGTGGTGGTAAGAGCACCTTGATCAAATTATTGTTGCGCTTTCATGATCCCCAGCACGGCCAGATCCGGCTGGATGGGGAGCCAATCCAGACAATTGATTTGCAGGATCTGCGCCGTGCCATTGGCTATGTGGCACAGGACACTTTCCTGGCGGATGCCTCGGTCGCTGAAAATATTGCCTATGGCATGCATGATGTCCCGCGCGATGCAATTGTCGTGGCAGCCAAGGCAGCAGAAGCACACGAGTTCATCATGCGATTACCACAGGGATATGATACCCAGGTAGGTGAACGCGGTATGAAGCTGTCCGGTGGCCAGCGCCAGCGACTGGCACTGGCCCGCGCGATACTAAAGAATCCGCCTATCCTTGTTCTGGATGAGGCAACTTCGGCAGTCGATAATGAAACCGAGGCCGCGATTCAGCGTTCTCTGGATCGCCTGGTAGTGGGGCGAACCAGTCTGATCATTGCCCATCGACTATCAACGGTCCGGCATGCGCATACTATCCATGTGCTGGATAAAGGGCGCATAGTGGAATCTGGCACACACGAGCAACTCCTGGAACGGGAGGGCATCTATGCGGCACTCTGGCGCCTGCAAACAGGTCAGCGTGTTAGTCATGGCTGAAAGAACTGGTATGCGCAATTCGCCCCATGTGCAGGTGAAGTAGTTTCCTGACTATACTCTGATGTCAGTGGCGGATTAAAAATACACAATACGAGCTGGATACTGCTGATGATTCAACGATTATTGTTCCTGATCTGCATTGGTGTAGCTGGCATATCGCTGGCAAAAGCACCCATAACCCGCATCCCTGAACTGGTTTTGAATAATCCTACTGCGCCACCGTTCACCACAGCCGCACACGATGGTTTGCTCGACGTTGTTGTTGGTGAAGCGTTCCATCGCGCCGGGCTGAAACTCAAACTCGTAAAATTGCCTGCTGAGCGTGGTCTGATCAATGCGAATGAAGACATTGATGATGGTGATCTCAGCCGAATCGCAGGCATCGAAAAAGTCTATCCCAATCTGGTACGGGTGCCGGAAAAAATATTTAACATGGATTTTGTTGCATTCACACGATCAGATTTAATCAAACAGGCCAGTTGGCAGAATCTGCAGCCGTACTCGGTGGTATACATTAAAGGTTGGAAGATATTCGAACAAAACCTGCTACCAAAGACGGAAATTACCACCGCTGAAGGTCCCGAACAGATCATGAATATGCTGGTACTGGGGCGTGTCCAGTTTTCCTTGTATTCGCGCTGGATGGGTCTTGCCATTGCCAAGCGCATGGGGATTACAGATGTCCGGGTAGTGGAGCCCGCCCTGGCCGAACGCGCCATGTATATCTATCTCAATAAACGCTATGCATCATATATCCCGGCGTTGACCACGGCCTTGCGCGCGATAAAACGCGAAGGGCTGTATACCCGTGTCTGCCAGGAAAAATTTTCTGCCATTGCCCCGCCAACGAAGCAATGCAATGCTCCCTGAATCGGCAGCAGTTGTGAAAATATAATCTGATCATGGCAGTGACACGAATAGTGAATATCACCGGGTACATTTGTATTAGACACACGCTATTATTCAAGGCATCGTAGAGGAGTCGATAGGAGGAGATATGGCGTTACCCCTCACCACGGTACTGAAGACCGCGCCTGGTCTGATCTCGGCAGCGACAGACATTATTAACATGATTCGGAAAAACAGGCAGCAAGTGTCTGAAACCGATATGGCAAATATGGTAAAGCTGGAAGAATTGAGTCATCTGATCGAAGAGCAGGCCAAGGTACTGGAAGAGTTAGCACTGAATAACCGCAACCTGGTACTGGCGGTCAGGAATAACCGGTTGATTGCAGTAAGCGCCATCGTCTGCGCCATCGCTGCAGTGCTGATTTCGTTGCTGTGAGATTGCCGTGCTATAGAAACTACATTGGCATTTTGGGAAAAGTGCGTTTGAAATATGTGTACCTGGAAAGAGAATCTGGATTGACGCTGTATACTTTATAGATTGCTTGGCCGATATAAATAATATGCATGGGTCAAACCATATTGAAAAAGGGGAATTTATGACACGATTTTCGCTGATGACGAGCCGGATCACGTTAATCGTTCTCTGTTCAGCATTATGTCTGGCCACTACGAATTCGGTATCTGCTCAAGATTCGTCTGCACAGCAAACCTCGGGCAACAAGGCACTTAGTCTGGGTTTCTTTCCCATTATCAGTACTGTCGCCTTGTACAAGCGTTTCTCCCCGCTTCGTGACTATATAGCCGAGAAGCTACAGCAACCGGTCAACATGGAAACCGCCAAGGATTTTCCTACCTTCCTGCAGCGTACCGATACCAGGCAATATGATATTGTGATTACGGCTCCACACTTTGCCCTTCGCGCCGCCGACAGCGGCAAATACCGGATTCGTGTTGCCCTCCAGGGCGAGGTCTATCAACTTCTTGTGGTACGCAAAGACAGTCCCATCACTTCTATCAAACAACTTGCCGGCAAACGGATTGCCACACCACCAGCCGATGCCCTGATGACCATGATAGGCATGCGAGCACTTGCCCAGGCCGGGCTCACTGGGAGGCGTGCACCAGTGTATAGTAGCTACACCAGTCATAATGCCGCCAACGAGGCTTTGCTGGCAGGCGAAGTCGACGCAGCGATTGCCTCCAGTAACGTCATTCGCAAGGCCATAGGCAAGGGGGCGCCGTTTCGGATCGTGCATCGCAGTTTCAAGCTGCCGAATATGGCAACCCTGGTCGCCAGTGATCTGGATCCTGCATTGGCTGATCGTATTGTTCAGATCCTGGTAAATATGCAGAGCACGGCAAAAGGCCAGCAGGTCCTGAAGCAAATCCGTTTTCCGGGTTACCGGGTGGTTAAGAGACCGGCGGAATACGAATCCCTCCGACCATACATGGAACAGGCTGCGGCGGAGCTTTCGGTCAAGCAAACCAAAAAATAATAAAAGCTGTCGCGATGAGCATAGCTAAAAGATGCAGGCAGCAACTGCTATTTGACTAAAGATATTTAACATTAAGTTGGGAAACAATCAGATCTTATGCGCATTCGACTATCTACACGTCTGATATTGAGTGTTGTTGTGATCGAGGCCGTCATGCTAACAACGCTGGTGTGGAACAGTGTGCGTCTCATCAGTTCCAGTCATGCTGATGTACTGCAACACCACCTCAAGGAAGAAGCCAATCTGCTGGCTAACCTCCTGGCCCCTGGCCTGGCTGTGAGTGATCGTGCCATTCTGCTTGATGCGCTGTCGTTAGCCAGAAAAGAGGGCAATATTATTTATGCACTGGTACAAAATGCTCAGGATCGAACCATGGCATCGATTGGAAAGGTGCCGGCGCAAATTCATCCTGATATGGAATTTCAGAGTAGCAAACCGGAAACTGTTTTCGATATAGTGACCGACATCAGTCTTGCTAAGCAGCACCTGGGGGTACTTAAGATTGGCTATTCCACTGCTTATGTGGAATCGCTAATTAGTAAAACGCGTGTTCAGAATACCGCGATAGCCTTGATTGAGTTGGCCTTGTCGATCATCGTCACCTTGGCCGTCGGTTACTTCCTGACACGCAGCCTGCGCAAACTGGAAGAGGGTGCCAGAGCGTTGTCGCGAGACGAACTGGACCACCGTATCGCCCTGAATACGAATGATGAAATGGGTGACCTGGCACGGTCTTTTAATGAACTGGCGAGCCATCTGGCGCAGACTCGTGTTGCTTTGATAGAAGAACATCAGGCACTGGAACAAAAATCCGAACAACTGCAATCGCTGATGGACAGTGTAAACGCGGTCATTATCGAGGCCTACCCGGCGGAATGTCATTTCCGATACGTCAGCCGGGATGCGGAAAATCTGCTGGGATATCCGGTTGAAGACTGGCAAGGCGCAGACTTTTTAAGAACGCATATCCATCCGGATGATCTGGAATACTTCAACCAGCAAGTACAGTTACATGCCGATGGTCCGGCCACACTGTCCTTCGATTACCGTATGTTTCATCGCAATGGCAAGGTGGTGGATATTCGCAGTATCAACACCGTGAATTATGATGAGGTGGGGAGATTAGTCTGCCGTGGCTTGATGCTGGATATCACCGAGCAGAAGCAAAACGAGAAACGTATTGCCTATCTGGCGGAACATGATGCACTCACTGGCCTGTTCAATCGTCGCCGTTTCCAGGAAGAGCTGGAACGGGCGTTTGACTATAGTGAACGCTTTCAACAGGAAAGTGCGCTGATGTTTATCGATCTGGATCAATTTAAATACATCAATGACACCATGGGACACCAGGCCGGTGATGAATATCTTTGCATGGTGGCCCAGCGTCTGGCAGACAGCTTGCGCAAGGTTGATATTCTGGGACGCCTGGGTGGTGATGAATTCGGTATCATATTGCCCAATACCTCGCTCGAGGAAGCTGAGCATGTGGCCGTACAGGTATTGCAACGCCTGGCAACAGCCAAGGAAGATACCGATACTCTGCGCGCACCGGTGACGGCCAGTATCGGCATTGTCTTGTTTCCCCGTCATGGTACGGTACCCGGTGAGTTACTGGCAAAGGCAGACGCCGCGATGTATAGCGCCAAGGATAAGGGCCGCAATACTTTTCATATCTATAGTGACTCGGACAAGCAGTTGCTGGCGATGCATGCCAAGCTGCAGTGGGAACAGCGTATCTGTCAGGCGCTGGATGAGGATCGTTTTGTACTGCATTACCAGCCAGTCTATCATCTCAAGAGCCGGACAATTTCCTATTACGAAGTGTTGTTACGCATGGACGACGGCGACGGTGGTCTGATACCGCCGAGCGCATTTCTGGATATCGCCGAACGCTTCGGCCTGATTCGTGATATCGATCGCTGGGTGTTAAGCAAGGCGATTGAAGTTCAGGGCCACAGTTGCAGTATCGGAGATCCCGTTAGTCTGGCGATCAACCTGTCCGGGCGGCATTTTGGCGACCCGCAGGTGCTGGAGTGGATCCGTCAATTCATACAACAAAGTGCAGCAGACCCAACCCGAATGATATTTGAAATTACTGAGACGGCTGCAGTGGAGAATATTAGTCAGGCGGTGCGCTTTACTGATTCCCTGCATGCGCTAGGTTGCCGTATTGCACTGGACGATTTTGGTATCGGCTTTTCTTCATTTCATTACCTCAAGCATCTGCCGGTGGATATGATTAAACTGGACGGCAGCTTTGTCCGCCAGCTGGAACGGGACAAATTTGATAGAGTCTTTATCAAATCCATGAGTGACATGGCACGTGGACTGGGTATTACTTCTACGGCGGAATTTGTTGAGACCGAAGGGGTGATCAACATCCTCATTGAACTGGGGGTAGACATGGGCCAGGGATATCACCTGGCGCGACCGGCCGCGTGTTTCACTTCGACTCCGGGGTTGGCAGCGTTCGACGATCGTATGCAGGCTGGGGAAGAGCAGGCGTGAACTGTATACTGCAATAAGCTTAGATGTTCACCGAATAGCGTGTTGTCGTTCCAGATAATCCAGAATACTTTCCTGATTACCGCGAAAGACTATACGATCGGATTTCTTCGCCAGCTGATAGTCATACATCGGGTCGTAGTATTCCAGCAGTAAGGTACGAATCCAGCTTTTGTGATGTTCGCGGTCGTTATCCCGGCGTTGTTGTTGAAGAGCGTCTTCCAGGATGATTTTAAGCGCCTGATGGCGCTGATCGCCAAGCCGGCGTCGGATACGATCCATGGCATTGCCTAGATTGCTGGCCCAGAGTTCAAAGCCGGTATCATCTCCGTGGATCTGCTGAAATTCATCCAGTGCCACATTGATGTATTCTTCGTGGACCTCCATGACACGTTCTTCTATATCGGCTTCTATCAGAACCAGTGGTGCCTTTTGCATCGCATGCAGGATACCGAGGGGTATACTGCGTGAACCGATATTGTGTGCTTCATCTTCCAGCACCAGCTTGTGGACATTGTTGTTGCGATGTTTGAGCAGAGTAATCGCCAGGCGGTTTTCAATATCAATCTGGCTGGGTTGTGGTATAGCGCGATAGCCAAAACTTGAACCGCGATGATGGTAGATACCTTCGAGATCGATATGCTGTTCAAGGCGTTGCAATAATCGAGTTTTGCCAACCCCGGTGCGGCCACCGATAATTACTGGCTCCAGAATACTGGCAGCAGTATCGAGTTCATTGAGTAAAAACCGGCGCATGGCCTTGTAACCGCCGGCTATCCGCGGGTAGGCCACACCCGTGGTATCGTAAATCCATTGTTGGGAAATTTTTGAACGCATGCCACCGCGAAAACAATATAAGGCCCCTTGCGGATGTTGTTGCGCGAATTCGACCCAGTCACGAATCCGTTGTTCCTTCACTTCGCCCTGCACCAGTTCATGGCCGAGCGCGATAGCATTGTCCTGTCCCATTTCCGCATAGCGAATTCCGATCGCGTGGCGTTCATCATTATTGATTAAGGGCAGATTGCGGGCAGCAGGAAAAGCACCCTGCACGAATTCAACCGGCGCACGCACGTCGATGAGTGGCGTATCGTTGAGGAAAAGCTGTCGATAATCGTCAATGAGTGGTAACTGCATAAGCACCAGTAGTACTAGATGACTTCAATGAGAAAGCTATTTGAGCCTGTTTTTGTTTTGAGTTCACCAATAGCATTGAGCTGAAACCCGTGTGACTGTGCCACGGCAAGAAATTCCGCTTCCCCTTCCGGGATAACCGCAACCAGTAGCCCGCCGGAAGTTTGCGGGTCACACAGGATACGGCGCTGAGTGTCGTTCATCGGCCCAAGTTTATGTCCGTAACTATCGAAATTGCGTTGGGCTCCGCCGGGGGAACAGCCCATCTCGAGATAGGTTTCAACATGTGCCAGTTTGGGTACGGCCTGGTAATCGATCACAGCCTCGACACTGCTACCTTCGCAGATTTCCGCCAGGTGACCGAGCAGGCCAAAACCGGTCACGTCGGTCATTGCGGTTACGCCTGGCAGTTTACCGAAGTCCGCACCGGCATGATTGAGTTGGCACATGGTATCGGGGGCAAGCCTGAGATGTTCAGTACGTAGCAGCTTTTTCTTCTGGGCGGTGGTGAGAATTCCGATGCCCAGGGGTTTGGTCAGAAACAGTTTGCAACCGGCCTGAGCCTGATCGTTGCGCTTGATGTGTGCGTTATCAACCTGGCCGGTGACCGCCAGGCCGAAGATGGGTTCGGGGGCGTCAATCGAGTGGCCTCCTGCCAGTGGGATTCCGGCCTGTTTACAGGCATGGCGGCCACCTTCGATCACCTGTTGTGCAACTTCCGCACTGAGTTTGTCGATGGGCCAGCCGAAGATGGCGATGGCCATGAGCGGGTTGCCGCCCATGGCGTAGATATCGCTGATGGCATTGGTTGCAGCGATTTGCCCGAATTCGAACGGATCATCGACGATAGGCATGAAGAAATCCGTGGTACTGATCACCGAGGTGCCGTTGCCCAGGTCGTACACGGCAGCATCGTCCCTGGATTCGTTGCCGACCAGCAATTGCGGGTAGTGTGCGGTTGGCAGGCTGGATTTGAGGATATTATCCAGCAGCGCAGGAGAAATCTTGCAGCCGCAACCGGATCCGTGACTGTATTCGGTCAGGCGTACAGGTGAAGCTAAAGCCAGATCAGCTTGTGACATGAGGTTACCGGGTTGCTGCCAAAGTGGGGCTAGTATACTCAAATACCCTGCTCCGGGGTAAACCCCACAGGCAGTTCTATATAAATAGAATATGAAGATTCGCACATGTTCGTCAATAATCTGGTTTTGCTGCCGAGACTAATTGGTCGTGGCAATTCGCCATTGCCCGGTTTTTCCCATTTCACAGATAAATTGCTGGCCGGTGAACTGTGAGATGACAGCTAGATTGGTTGTGGTGTGCAGGCTCGGCTGTAGGGTCAGAAACTCCCCGCCCTCGAGCAGGGCCATCGGGATCAGCAATTGATCTGCGAGGTAGGGTCCAACGGGGACCCCTGCCTGCAGGTATTCGTTGACTTGCGTGACCACACCCTGTGCCACAGTTTCTGCCGTTACACCGCGTTGCCCGAAGCCGGTAAAGACTTCCGTGATGTGTTCGCTGCGGACAAAGACACACACCGCATTGCCCGGGCCAAATGCGGAATCCGCTGTATCAATAATAATCTCCTCCTCTGCAATGGGCAGTCTCTGATGCAATACATCACGCTCACGCTGTGCGATATGTGCGGGTAAATGTGCCAGCAGGATATGTGCGGAGAGCTGCTGAAGGTCACCCCGCTGCAGCAATTGCAATGGTCGGATCGTACTGGTTGCTGCGATTGTCACCTGCATGATCCCACCGCCCCTGGGATAAAAGCCCGGTCGTTCCAGTCTGGCGTCGACTGTAATACCCATGCGCGCAAGCATGGGGCAAAAGGCCTGGGCAAAAAAGTCAAATGGTGGTGAGAGGGGATTATGCGTACCCCCGGTAACATGCAATGCAGAAGGTGTTTTGTTCAGCATCAATGCCGGCAGCAGGGTTTGCACAAGCAGGCTGGCGCTACCTGCCGTGCCGATATCAAAACGATATTCTCCTGCAGAAACAGCCTGGGGTTGGAAGCGTAGAAACGGCGAACCGATGCTGGCGCCTTCCACACTGGCTGCAGAGATGGCAGCGGCGGCCTGTACAGCGGTGAGGTGTTGTGGTTGCAGACCGGGTTTTTGCCGGCGTGCGCGGATATTGATTATTTCAAACGGGAGCTGCCGGCACATGGATAAGGCCAGTGCCGTGCGCAAGACCTGACCACCGCCTTCACCCAAGTCGCCGTCGATAACAAGCACGTTATTGCCTTCCCGACATGTTATGTAAGGGAAAGTCACTTTTTCATGACCGGTGTCAGTTTGTCAAAGTGTTTTCATCTCGTTTCGCCAGAGCTGCTTGATATACTTATTTAATAACTTGGTTTGTATAGCCGGGAGGAGGTGACATGGATTTTTCAATTGACGAACTCGCCCGTATGCGTATGACAGTCACGGCACTACTGGAAGAATTACAACTCGATGCCTACCTGTTCGATATTGAACCCAGGCCGGAACAATGGGAGATCAGGGTAGAATGTGCGACAGACAATGGTTGGGGTGCCTTCCAGCTCACTGCAGATACAGATTATTTGTTGCATGGTGCAGATGATTCCGTCGCGCATGATGTGTTGCTGGACAACTGGCGCGATAGTCTGGCGACCTGCAAGTTGAAAAATGAAGCTACAGAACGCTAAGGAGGTTTTATGCAGATTTCATCTCCGGCTTTCGCGGCCAACCAGAGTATCCCAAAACAGTTTACCTGCGATGGTAAAGATGTTTCTCCTGCGCTGCATTGGACCAGTGTGCCGGATAAGGCCAGGAGCCTGGTGCTGATTGTTGATGATCCGGATGCACAGGATCCGGCTGCACCACGCATGACCTGGGTGCATTGGGTGTTATATAACCTGCCGGCGACGAGTAGTGGTCTGGCCGAAGCTATTGCTGCCGGACAATTGCCTGATGGGACTGCCGAGGGCCTCAACGACTGGAAACGCACCGGTTATGGCGGCCCGTGTCCACCAATTGGCCGACATCGCTATTTTTTTCGATTGTATGCACTGGATACGGTATTACCCAATTTGCATCAACCTACCAAGACAAAGTTGTTACAAAGTATCCACGATCATGTGTTGGCGGAGGCGGAGTTAATCGGGACCTATGAGCATTGATTGAAGCATTACCGTCTACACGCAATGAACAATACTCAAGGATGAAATCATGAGACTACCCGATGCCGGGGTGAATAAATCCTGATGGCCGAGGAAAGTATAAAGGTCTTGGTGTATGCCGTTCGGGGGCGGGTGGTCCTGAAATATTGTGGGCAACTGGCTGTGGTCCTGGCCCTGCTGACGCTGGCCCCCCTGGCCGTTGCGATGTTGGAAGCGAATTGGGCGCTGGCATTTCGCTATGGTGTACTTTGTAGTGTCCTATTTGTTGGTGGTAAATGGTTTGCACGCCTGCCGGCGCCGGAGGTGATACGTACTAATGAGGCGCTGACGGTGACAGCACTGGCATTTATCGTGCCGCCATTGTTAATGGCCTGGCCAATGATGACGGCCAAGCTTTCCTTGATCGATGCAATCTTTGAGGCGGTATCCGGTATCACCACGACGGGCCTGTCCACGCTGGGACATGTATCGGACCGCCCTGAGAGTTTTTTGTTTTTACGCGCCTGGATGCAGTGGTACGGTGGTTTGGGTTTTATCGTGTTGTCGGTTGCCCTGTTGCTGGGCCACACGGCGACGGCGCGGCGTCTGATCAGTCCAGTCGAGAGTGGTGAGTCATTGATGGCAACGGCACGTACCCATGCACGACGGACATTGATTGTGTATGTGTGCCTGACCCTGTTTGGCCTGATTCTGGTATGGCCCCTGAGTCACGATGGCTTTGTCGCGTTGCTGCACGTATTGTCGTCTGTCTCAACCGGCGGTTTTTCTCCCTTTGACAACAGCCTGGCTGGCTTGCCTTCCCGCGTCTCGGTCATTGCTGTCATTACCGTCTCATTCCTCAGCGCCGTATCCCTGACTCTGTACTGGAAAGCGTATCATGCAGGCTGGCGAATCGGACTGCGTAGTCTGCTGGCAGATGTCGAATTACGCGCATTGGTGCTGGCCTGTATACTGGTAGGCGGGCTATTGAGTATGCTGGGCTGGTTACATGGAAATCCGGCTCCCTGGTATCACGGCATGATACTGGGTATCTCCGCACAGACCACCACGGGGTTTGCCACCCAGGCAATTGCGGGTATGGATGCCGCTTCAAAACTGGTCATGATCGTGTCAATGTTGATCGGGGGTAGCGTGGGATCGTCAGCCGGTGGTTTCAAGCTGCTGCGACTGTTGATTCTGTTTCGTGCCATCCAGCTAATGTTACGTCGTGCCGCCACAACGCCGCATGCCGTATCCGAATTCTACCTGGGTGATCAAAAGTTGGCTGCCGATGATGTGAATCGGGCGTTATTGTTAATCCTGTTATACGTCGTCATAGTAATACTATCCTGGATACCGTTTGTGGTGGCCGGCTACAATCCCCTCAACGCCCTGTTCGAGGTGATTTCGGCGTGTGGTACCGTCGGTTTGAGTACCGGAATAGTCCGTCCTGAACTGGAGAGTGTCCTCAAGGGCGTCTTATGTTTTGATATGTTGGCCGGACGTATGGAAATTATTGCCCTGTTGGTAGTACTGTATCCGCGTAACTGGTTTGGCCGCAAAGAGGTGACGCAATGAGATCGGTGTTCATCGGTGCGAGTGATTTGACAGTTCTGACTGCACATCAGTTGCTCAAGAGCGGTCACGAAGTCGTCATCATCGAGAAGGAAAAGACCAGAATCGAGGAACTCAGCAGTGAAATTGGAACGGGGTTTATCCACGGTGATGGCAGCAAGCCGGCCATCTTGCGTGAAGCGGACCCGGCGGCAACAGATTTCCTGTTTTGTCTCACTGATAATGATCAAAACAATATTCTTGCCTCACTCGTGGGACGTTCATTGGGTTATCAACGTGTGGTCACCCGAATCCAGGACCCTTCCTACGAGCATATCTGTATCGAACTGGGCCTGACTGATGTGATCGTGCCGAATTACACGATTGCGCGTTATCTGTCTGACATGTGCGCCGGGCAAAATCCGCTGGAACTGTCAGCCCTGATCAAAGGTGACGCCCGTATCTTCTCATTTGTAGCGCGGTCTGAGGATGAAGGTCTGTTGACAGAGATGCGTATGCCGGCAGACAGTCAGGTCATCTTTTTCTATCGTAATGACAAATTTATGCTACCCGAAACCAATACTGCGCTGCAGAAGGGCGATGAAGTCGTCATCATTGCCCATCGCAAGGCTGTGCCTGAACTGGAAAAGCACTGGAATCCAAAGTCGGAGAAAACACCCGAAATGAATTAGACTGTTTGCTGCTGGCAACTGGTATGCAGGGAACCGTCTATCGCGTGGATGGTCTAGATGACAAGCGCCTTGATAGTCCCAACTGGCGAAACGGACAGAGGCAGGCGGACAACATGGTTCAGTATGTTATCAGTGCAATGACGCGATTGTGTGTATTAAATCAACCCTGGGATATACCGCATGCGCGATGCCATTCTGGTGATAAATAGTGGGTCATCCAGTATCAAGTTTGCTGTTTATCGCAAGAGCGAAGAGCAGGATGGCCTGACTCGGCAACTGCGTGGCCAGTTAAAAGACATTGGTAGCAGGAGTTCGTTTTCGGTAAGCGTGGATGATGTTGCGCAACAGGAACCGCTGACACAGACATCACCCATCCCCAATCATGCCGAGGGCCTGCACGTTATTCTGGACTGGTTAAATGCCAATGTCAGTGATCTGAACCTGCTTGCAGTCGGACACCGGGTGGTACACGGTGGCAAACGTTTTATTCGTGCAACACGCGTAGATGCGTCAGTCATCAAGGAGTTAAAGGCATTGATACCGCTGGCGCCATTACACCAACCGCATGCAGTGCATGCAATCGAGGCGCTGATGACGCAACAGGCGCAACTGCCGCAAGTGGCCTGTTTTGATACGGCCTTTCACGCCAGTATGCCGTGGCAGGAACAATGCTTTGCCTTACCCCTTGAATATGACAAGC